>JAOARS010000485.1 GCA_025210415.1 Marinifilum sp.
CTTGAAGAGCTTCCTTACAGCTATAAAATGCTTGAAAATAATTTAATTCTTATTCATCAGAAAGAATCTCAAGAAAAAAGTGGTGTTCAAGAAATAGAGAAAAGAACTATTACCGGAAAGGTTGTTGACAAAGCAGGAATGCCATTGCCCGGAGTTTCAATTTATATAAAAGGAACGGTAAGTGGCGTAATAACAGATGCTGAAGGAGAATATTCGATACCTAATGTTACCAATGGAAATGTACTTGTTTATTCCTTTGTAGGAATGAAAGCTCAAGAAATTACTGTTTTAGAACAAACTAACATCAATGTAGTTTTAGAGAATGAAAATATAGGCATAAAAGAAGTTGTTGTAACAGCACTTGGAATAGAAAGAGAAGAAAAGTCATTAGGGTATTCGATTCAAAAGGTTGATGGAGATGAATTTACCGTTGCCAAAGGTACTCATGTTGCAACAAATATGACTGGTAAGGTGGCCGGTTTACTGGTACAAAACTCAACAGAGTTTGGCGAGAATCCAGAGATCACATTACGTGGAAGTGATCCATTAATTGTGGTTGATGGTGTTGCTTATAGTAATATGAGTCTTAGCTCAATAAGTGCAGATGATATAGCTTCGATGAATGTTTTAAAAGGAGCCACAGCCGCTGCACTTTATGGAGTTCGTGGACGTAAAGGAGCTATTATGATAACAACTCGAAATGGTGGTAATAAAGATGGAAAGGTACATGTGAATGTTTCCAGTAACACCATGTTTAAAGCTGGTTATTTGAGGATTCCGGAAAGACAAACATCCTATTCATCCGGTCAGGGAGGGGTTTTCAATAATGATGATTTTGTTTGGGGTGCTTACATGAATGGTCAAATGGAACGCCAGTACAATCCCGTTACAAAAAAATATGAAGATATGCCTTTACTTCCGAGGGGAAAGGATAACTTGGAAAATTTCCTGGAAAATAGTTTTATTACTAATAATAATATTAGCGTAAGCCAATCTGGAAAACATGGTGGTTTTAGAGTATCAGCTACCCAAATACATCACAAGGGCGATTACCCAAATACAAAAGAGGATAAATATATTTTCAATGTGGGGGGCAATATTGATTACAACAAGTTGAAAATAGACGCCTCAGTGAACTACTCAAAACAAAAAGCACCTAACATCCCGTCCCGGGATTATGGGTCGCAAAATATCATTTATAACATGATGATATGGACAGGTCCTGAATATGACATTCGGGATTATAAAGACTATTGGGTGAGAAAAGATGTTGAGCAAAGCTGGCAATGGGCTTCATGGTACGACAATCCTTATTTTTTAATGCACGAAAGGCTTGATGCAGAAGATGAAGATTATTTAACCGGAAAATTAGCTATAAGCTATGATTTTTTTGACAACTTATCGTTAACCTTGCGTTCTGGTTACGATTCATATAGCCGTAAGTACGAAAACCAAAGAGCTATCAGTACCAGAGGCGACCTGAAAGGAAGTTACGAGATTGAGCTTAAAAGAGGCAATAGTTTAAGTAACGATTTTCTTTTAAACGGCGATATTGCTTGGAAAGGTTTCAAATTTGATTTGCTGGGTGGACTATCCACCTATTATTATGAGGATGAAGAGATGGAAGCATCCACTAAAGGAGGATTGTCTATGCCAGGTTTTTATTCCCTTAAAGCATCGGCAGAAAGCCCGAATGTGAGCCGTGAAATAAAAAAGAAAATGGTATATGGCGTTTACGGTAAAATAGGTATATCGTATAAAAGCCTTGCTTTTTTAGATGTAACAGGGCGTAACGATTGGACATCTACACTCCCTAAAGATTCACGTTCATACTTTTATCCTTCATTATCTGGTAGTTTTATCCCTTCTGAGATATTTAATCCCTTCAGCAATGTGTTGGATTATTTAAAGCTACGCGGATCTTGGGCCGTAGCAAAAAATGATCTTGATGTTTACGACTTAAACCAGGTTTATAAAATATCAACCAACCAGTGGGATGGATTATCTACCGCCTCGTATCCCGGCACCTTGAGAGACCCCAAGGTAAAAGCCGAAACAGAAAGAACTTATGAACTTGGTATTGATCTTCGTTTGTTCAAAAACCGTATTAGCCTTGATGTAGCCTATTTCAACCGTTTGCAATACAATCGTCTGGTAGATGCAGATGTAAGTGATGTCAGCGGATTTGAAGAAATTACCACAAACTCAGAGGAAGAACATGTTCAAAAGGGTATGGAATTTACACTCAGCGGAAAGCCAATTGTAAAACAAGATTTTAGTTGGTCAGTTACAGCCAACCTGGCCTACAATCATTGGTATTATCATAAATTAGATCCTAAATTTAGTGATAAAGACCCAAGAATAAGGGAAGGGCTTAGATATGACACTTACTTCCTTGAAGACTGGGAGCGTGATCACAATGGAAATTTGGTATTATATAACGGTTTTCCAAGATGGAATAATCACCGCAGTATTATGGGAGAAGAAGATCCCGATTTTTTCTGGGGTTTAACAAATAATCTAAATTATAAAAATTTTCAGCTTAGTTTTTCATTCGATGGCCGTGTAGGTGGATTAATGTATAATTGGACCAACCAGGCCTTGTGGAATACCGGGGCACACCCCGACAGTGATAACCAATGGAGGTTTGATGAGTACGCTTTGGGAAAGAAGAACTTTGCAGCACCGGGAGTGAAAGTGACTAGTGGTGAGGTTAAATATGATCCTTACGGAGAAGTGATTTCTGATACACGTGTTTTCGCACCTAACGATGTTGTTGTATCATATGGGCAATACACTCAGGAATATCATGCTAATGGCTATTCTCCTCGCCCTCAAAACATGATGGATCCTACTTTTATCAAGTTACGGGAGGTAGCGCTTAATTATACCATTCCTAAAAATGTAGCTCGTAAATTTGGTATGACTAATATGCAGGTTGGGTTAATTGGTCAAAACCTGTGGCTGTGGTCAAAAAACTTTAAATACTCTGACCCTGACCGTGAATACGAGAGCCTTAATGCACCTGCCAAAAGATACATGGGTGTAAATGTTAACATGACGTTTTAACTCAAAACTAGAAAAAATGAAAAAAATAATATATTTCCTTTGCATGGTGCTAATTGTTGCTTCATGTAGCGATTTTGATGAAATCAATACCAACCCGGACGCTTCAACAAAAGTGCCTCCGCAATTTTTGGCAACAGAGCTTATACTTACATCAACATCATCTCCCAATGGTAAAAACTTATTGCAGGACAATTGGTTAATGAAACAATCACAATTTACCGAAGGTGCAATCGGACTGGTGTACAACCTAATTGGAACTTCTGATTTTGAGGATTATCGATCGGTAATCGATGCAAAAAAAATGGTTGAGATTGCGGAGAATGATAATACAATGTCGGAAGGAGAATTAAATACTTATAAAGGTTTGGCGGCCTTTTTTGAGGCCTCGGTTCTATACGATGCAAGCATGAAGTTGGGCGATGTTCCGGCTTCTGAGGCTTTCAAAGGAGAAGAAGGGCTGTTTACCGCAGGGTATGATGCCCAGGAAGACGTGTTTGCTACCATTCTGTCGCTTTTAGAATCAGCAGCCGACCACTTTAGCAAAGGTGAAGAAATTGACGCAGACCCGATTTACAATGGAAAAGTAGAATTGTGGGAACGGATGGTGAACAGCTATATGTTGCGCGTATTAAATATGCTTTCGGCCAAAACAACGGTTAAGGGGATTAATGTGCAACAAAAGTTCGAGGAAGTGGCCCAACGCAACTTAATTGACTCTGAAGACAACAGCTTTCAACGCAGCTATAGCGATAAAATAACGGCTCAATATTATCCCTTTAATAAAAACAATAACAATTTTTATATCTACCCAGTTATGTCAAGCTTTATAGTGGATATGCTTAAAAAATACCAGGACTACAGGTTGTTTTATTATGCTGATCCTGCAGAAGCATTGAAAGCTAATGGAGAAGATTCATTCGATGCCTATAGCGGGGTTGATCCGGTAGCAGATTTTTCTGTAGTGGTGAGCGAATCCAATGCCGGATTGCATTCTACCTTTAATGATCGTTATCACCTGAAACCGGACGGGGAGCCAATCAAATTTGTGGCCTATTCCGAAACCCAGTTTATTTTGGCCGAGGCTGCCTTGAGGGGTTGGTCAACGCCGGAGACGGTAGAAGCACACTATGCCAATGCCATAAAGGCGGCCATGGAGTTTACGGCCAAACATACCAGTGCCGAATACAGCCATGGTGTAACGATCGATGAGGCTTACATCAACACATATTTGTCAGGAGAGGCCAGTCTTTCTAATGCGGGCAACAACAACGAAAAGCTGAAAATGATTATGGAACAGAAGTATATTGCATCGTTTATACAATTACGTTGGAATTCGTTCTTTGATTACCGCAGAACCGGTTTGCCGGAATTACCTATTAATCCGGCAACCAATTTAAACCCGGTGCCCGATAAGATGCCTTCCCGTTGGCGTTATACCGACTCGGAATACTCAGAGAATAAAGAGGCTGTAGAAGAAGCATTAAAGCGCCAGTTCGGAGGTGTAGATTCGAATAATGAATTAATGTGGTTGTTAAAATAAGTTTTCGCAAAAAATAGTAAATAACAACAAATGAAACAAACATGAATTTTGCATTCTGCAATGCAGTCAAGAGAATGATTAAAATTCATCGGGCGTTCCATCTGACTGTTAAAATAAATTTAAACAGATGAAAAATTATATAAAATTTCTTAAAAAAGTGCATTTGGCTCTATGGTCGGTGCTAATCGCATCCTTGCTTTTTTGGAATTGCGAAGATGATGACATTAAATTGGATAAAAGATTGTTGGGTAAAACTAAAATTGTTTTTTACCCCATTAACCCAGAAACAGGGGTGGAGTTCACCGAAGATGAACTGAATGAGTTGGGGGTAGATCCAACAAAAGAAGCCATATTTAGCAGCGAGCAAGCGGTAAAAATAAAAATATGGACCCAATTAGAGCCCTTAAAAATAGAGATTACCGAAAAGGGAAAGCAAGAAACCATAAGTGTTATTGAGGACGAGGTTAAACAAGAAAAAGAAGGTTTTACCATGCTTTGGTCTACTAGCTTGAAGAGCCTGGCTATTGACCCCGGCTTGTCTAAAAAGTATAGGCTCAACATAAGCTATAATGATGCCGGCGTTGACGGCTTTGCCCACAATTCGGAGTTTCCGGCTGAATATGCCATTATTCATAAAAGGCCAATTACAGGTGCACCATTCGTAACTTTACGTAAAAACTATAAAGACCTAAGCGCATTGCCTTATTTGAGTGTGGTTGAGAACCTTGAAGATGACGATGCCATAGGGAAAGTGGCTACATTTAACGGGAAAAGTAACATGGTTACGGTATCCGAAAATGAGGAAAATCTTGACTTTATTCACCAAGACGACTTTTCTGTATCCTTTTGGGTAAAAACAAGTTCCGATGTAGACGATCCCTCAATGATGAGCGATAAAGATTGGGGAAGTGGTGGTAATGCCGGTTTTGTAGTGGCCTACACGGGTGGAGACTGGAAAGTAAATATTGCCGATGAAAATGGTAACCGGGTCGATGCCAATGGAAAAGACATCAATGATGACAAATGGCACCACCTGGCCGTTACCTTTGATCGGGATGCCAATATGATTCTTTATCAGGATGGCCAAAAAGTAGCCGAAGAAGACATATCATCGGTTGGTGACATGGACAGTGGGCTGCCGCTTCGTATAGGCCAGGATGGAGCAGGAGCATACAGTGAATGGTTTGAAGGTATGATCGGGAATGCCGTAGTCAGCAACTATGCCTTGTCCGAAGACGAAGTGAAAGCAATGGCCGGTATCGGTTCTGGTGTCCAATTGCGATTGGCAGATAAGAGTTTTTCACTTTTAGAACTTGAAGGTGGAGCCAGCTCATATACTACGGAAAATGGTATGCCTGTTGCGATCTATGATGGGGTAGACGATTTTTCAACGATTAGAGATTATGGTAAGCTGGATTTCAGGTATGAGCAGGATTTTTCAATTGCGTTTTGGGTAAATACAACATCAACGTATAGTGATCCTGTAATGATCGGAGATCAGGATTGGAACAGTTCAAATAACGATGGTTTATCAGTTGCTTTTAGGGGCGATAATTGCCGGGTGGCTATTTCAGATGGTGAAGGCAACAAGGCCGACTTTAGCACAAGTGACATCCCCTTTAATGATGGCAAATGGCACATGATACTGTTGACCTTTGATCGTGATGGTAATGTGACTTATTATCAGGATGACAGACAAGTGCTTACGGAAGATATGTCGTTGGTAGGCAATATCAGTAGTGGTAACCCTTTGCGAATTGCTCAAGATGGTACCGGGGGATATGGAGGTTTCTTCGAAGGTAAAATTGGAAATGTTATCATATATGACTATGTACTTTCGGCAGAAGAAGCGGTGATGTTATATAGTGAGTGAAAGAAGTAATTTTGTCAAAGAAGGACGGTATGAGTCAACCTCCTTCTTTGACCTTATTTAGGAAGTTGATTCACTTATAATATAAAATATGCATAAAACGATTTTAACGTCAATATTAATATTATTAGCTTCTTTAAACCTCCATTCATCTCCACCTAAAAAGATGGACTTGGTTGTTTTGCAATTTAATATTTGGCACGAAGGAACAATTGTAAAACGCGGTTTTGAAGCTGTAATTGATGAGA
>JAOARS010000486.1 GCA_025210415.1 Marinifilum sp.
CTTAAAAGCCTGATTTGATGAAATTTCTTTTTTTGAAAAGTTTGAGATGTAAAATTATACTGAGAGCATTACTTGGAGTGATACCCTCAGAGTTTTTGGTACTTTTACTTTTACCCTCAGTTTTTTTGATGCTTTCACTTTGAGTGAAGGTATCAATTTGCATTAGTGATACAGGTTTCATTTTGAGGTCAGAATTTTGCTGTGGAATTTAAATGGTAAGGATTCTTAAAAGTCTGATTTGATGAAATTTCTTTTTTTGAAAAGTTTGAGATGTAAAATTATACTGAGAGCATCACTTGGAGTAATACCCTCAGAGTTTTTGGTGCTTTCACTTTGAGTGAAAGTATCAATTTACATTAGTAATACAGGTTTTATTTTGAGGTCAGAATTTCGCTGTGGAATTTAAATGGTAAGGATTCTTAAAAGCCTGATTTGATGAAATTTCTTTTTTTTGAAAAGTTTGTGATGTAAAATTATACTGAGAGCATCACTTGGAGTGATACTCTCAGAGTTTTTGGTGCTTTCACTTTGAGTGAAGGTATCAATTTGCATTAGTAATACAGGTTTCATTTTGAGGTCAGAATTTCGCTGTGAAATTTAAATGGTAAGGATTCCCAAAAGCCTGATTTGATGAAATTTCTTTTTTTTGAAAAGTTTGAGATGTAAAATTATACTGAGAGCATCACTTGGAGTGATACCCTCAGTTTTTTTGGTGCTAACCCTTCGTTTAATTTATTAGAGGTTTGTCTTTTTTAATCATAAAAAACCTGCATCTCAATTCTATTTAAAATTCATTCGTTTCAGGAATTTTGTTTTTTTCGATCGTTCGGTAATAATGTACGAATAAGGATTCTTTTTTAAAGGGTCTTTAAACTTGCGCTTGTCTTCCTTGGTTTCGGTAATAATGGTGTTGAATTCTCCGCTGGATGATCGAACAAACATCACACCATGATGATATTCGAAAAAGTACCATGTAGATTTATCTATTTCAAGGTAAATGGTTAGTCTATTGCCACTTCTTTTTTTATCGAGTTCCACTTTTCCCTTTACGCTCTTGTTAATTTGTTTTCCGTTGATGTTACCAATGCCAATATCACCAATAGATTGATATGCTTTTGTTTCTTTATCCCAAATAAAATCAAGATTGTTAAAGTAAATTGTGTGTTTTAGCTCTTTAGGCAGTTCTTTAAATATACCATTTGCATTGCGTACCAACATTGCTTTTTCGGCTCTTGTTTTGCCCATAAGTTCTGCAATTTTCTTGGTGTATGCTTTGTTGTTGAGTTTGTTTGCTGGCAAAGTTGCCTTGGCAAAATCATTTTCCATGATTTTTAAAGCCTGATCGTTAAGGAAAAAATCGATACCATAAATAAGATCTAAAGTAACAATATCGCTTGTTAAATCGTGTTCTATATTTCCTGATGCAACTTGCTTAATTTGCCCCAATTCAGCACCTAAATTTACTTTTCCTTCTCCTTTTAGGTTGCAGTTGTTCTGATAGAAGGAAATCATGCTTCCTTGGGCATCCGAATTTTTTAATTTGTCTTTTTCTGCAATTTGATAGGCTTGTAGTTTTTCATTATAGGTTAGGTAGCCTTTTGCTTCAAGCAACACATTATCGGTATAAAATATTCTTCGCGAAAGGAATGATGAGTAAATGTGAATTGAATCGTTGGTTAAAAAGAATGAATTGTAAAGTTTTAGCCTGTCATCGTCGATGGCATGCAATTCAACGGGAATTAAAATTTCGTTGGGGTTAATTTTCGATTGAAAACCCAGCCAGTTGTCTTTAATTTGTCCACATTTGTTTTGTATGTGAACCTGGCCATCGAAAAACAATGCAGAATCTCTGGCTTCCAGTTTTATTTTTCCTTTGTAGTCAAATTGGGGACTTAAAGTAAATGATTTTTTTTCCGAAATATTTCCCAGGGCAATGGTTTGGCCTGTTGAATCAACGTCAATTACATCGAAAGTAAGTAGTTGCTCTTTGTTGTCGGCAGTTTTGTAGGCATAGTTTCCCGATCCGGAATAGGAGCTTTTGCCATGCACGTTAATTGTGGCATTGTGAATTTTATGGAATTTGTTAATGGTATCGGCAAGTAATTCAGCATTTCTGAAGGTTTCCATTCTGCCGCCTTTTACAATGGCAACTTTACCGCTATCGGGATATAGTTTTGCATCGGCAATGTATAAGCTTTTTACAAATTTGGCATTTATGGTGTTGTTTATCGCATCGTATTGTGCCAAAGGGGTTACAAAGCTTAACGAATCTTGCTTGGGATTTGTGGAAACAAATGTGTTTAGCGATTCTTTTTCCAGTTCATTGATTTTATTTTGTTGCCAAAGCTTGTCTAAAGTGATTTCATCCTCTTTTCCAAAATTGATGATTTGCTCATCCATATGCCATTTAAAGCTATTAATGTAGCTCATGTATTGGTTGGCGGGAAATGTACTTTTATTTTGGGGATTCGTGTTTTCAAAGCTTCCCGATCTGCTTTCAAAATCGATATTTGCATTTACCGATTCAGTAACAAAAGAGTAGCTTGTTGAATCGGCATTTAATATTTTAAAACTTGCCGAATCTGCCAGAATATTCTTGCGATTGTAAGTAAAGTAATCCGATTTAATTTCGGCATTCACCAGCTCCATATTCCCCGATCCTGTGATGCCTTCCGGGGTAATTTTAAGCGTTCCGGATAAGCTTGCCAACTTCTTATACATGTCAAGCGGCAACGCGCTACTCTTCACATACATTTCATCTTTATACGGAAACCACTGCACGTATATTTGTTTTCCGTTTACTTCCGGATTGTTCATTTTGGTATCATGCTCTTTTAACTCGAAACTTTCGGCATTGGTATGCATTTCTTTCGGCTTGAAAATAAAATCATCAGACTTTGTTTCGGATACCAAATAGTTTACAGTTCCGCTACCTCTAAGGCCTTGGTTGGAAAGGAAGACGGTATCGGTAAAAACACCTTTGTTATAAGCAGAAAATCCATTTGGAGGAGTGATGTGTTCAAAGCCAAGAGAGTTATCTTTTCTAATGGTTAACAGCTCTCTAAAAGTTGGAAAAATACTATCGGATACAAATGTTCCTGCCAATTCAATATCCGATCGATCGAAGTTGTTAATATTCGTGATTGTATAGGGATCTACTTTAAAAAAGAATTCATCGCGCTTGTAAACGCCATCTTGAATGTACGGTTTGTCGTAGAAAACGTAACTGGAATCAACACTGTTGAAAATGGGATAATCTGCGAAATTTTTATTACCCGATTTGTTATCCGGATCATCAATCAGGAGATCGCCTGATATTTTTTCGATAACACTTCCCAACTGATTGGTATATCTTTTACCAAAATTACTTAAAGAATCTACTACCACATTCATTTGCAGGGAATCGATAGATGTAAGGTCTACTTTAAAGTTGTCGTAGGAGAAATCGAAACCTTTTCCATGCATATCAATCAATCCTGCCATTATTTTGCCATCGAACTCAAAATCGCGGTTCTTCTTCAGAACAATTTTTCTGTGTTTTGGAAAGATCACCACATTCTGTGAATCACTTACCGCAATTTGGCGCACACCATTAATTTGCAGGTTGGAACTACCAATAAAGTAAATGGCGTCGGCTTCTTTGCTATCGGTTTGTGTTGCGAACTGAATGACATCATAATCCTGTCGTCCCATTCCACTTTTAATGTAATCGTTTAATCGTTTCTGTAGAGTTATTTCATCGGTTTTTATGTTGTAGGTAATAAATCCCTGAAAAGAAAGAGAAAACAATTGTTGCCTTACCTGGTTTAAAGGTTTTTTAATGTAATCGGCATATTCCCGGGCAGTGAAAGTATCTACATAAATGTAATCGGCATATTTTCTTAACAGCACCAGCGGATTTTGTTCATCCATGCCCTGAATTTGCATAAACCTGTTCATTCGAAAATAGTTCATCGATTCGAAATGAGCCTGGCGTTTGGTTGCACCTTTCATGCTGGTATAGTGCATCATGTTCTCATCCAAACGCCAAACCAATAATCCAAAATCCATAATAAGGTTGTGGTAGTTGTTAAAGTACGGACTTTTTGAAATTCCTTCGCGATCGCGAAACAGATTTAGTTCTTTTTTATCTGGAAAATATTTAAACAGCAAACCAGGGTGGAATATTCTGCAAGTATCAATTAATATTTCTATTTCGGTGTCTTTTCCGGCAATTTGTTTGTTACGAAAAGAAAAGTGTTCCGATTTGGCAACCAGAAAAAGGGTGTCGTTTCTGGAAATTTGAATTTCTGAAGGATGATCGGTACTGCCTTTTCCAATAAATTTAGCTCCGTGTATGGCCACTCCGCCTTTGTAGTTGACATGTTCGTAAAGCTGGTCGATTGTAATTTCGTGATTGAATGATTCGAAACGAGGGTACAAAGCTCTTTTGGGATCTTTGGTTCTCTGGGCTTTTTGAATGAGATTTCCAGGTAGTGACTGTTTCGATAAATCGGAGTTGAAATATTCAACGGTATCTATGCTGAATGTTGATTTTGTGGTGTTAAGCTGATAAGAGTTGAAAAGGGCATATTCTTTCGAAATGTCTTTTCCGGCGCGTTCCCAACTGATTTTACCATGTTTTCCTTGCCAGTTTTTTTCGAAAGGATAATAGATTCCGCTGGTATTGTAAATAATCGAAGTATCTTTTTGCGCTATGCAAAGCAAATCGGTTTTATCGAAAACAATACTGAGTTGTTTATCGAATTTGAAATGGAATTGAGCATTTTTAGCTTGCCATTGTACTGCGTACGATTTATGAATGGTACTATCGTTTAAAAGATGCTGCGTTTGAATCAAAAAATCCTTACTCTTGCTCAGTTTATTTTTCTTGTTGCTTACATGATTCAAAAATCCCGAATGCCAGTAGGCTATATCTTGTTGTTTTCTGTTTTGTTTCTGAAACAGCATTAATGTTTTAAAATAGTTGTAGAAATCGGGAAACGATCTGGCTCTTTTCTGTAATAATATATTGCTGATCTGGTAAATCTTTTGTCGTTCTTTTGAACTTAATTGGGCAGACATCCAGAATGTGGGAAATTGCTCGGCAAACTCTTTGCTTTCCTTTTTTTTACTTGGGTGATCCATAAATTTCAGGAATTCTTTCTGAAATTGGATTGAATCGTGTGGGAAAGATTTTATGGACTGTCCGGATAAATTAAAAGAACAGAAAAAAGCGGTTATAAGCAGTAGGGAACGAATAGTTACAGTCATAGATTTTGTTTTTACCAAATCGGGAATTTTATAAGGCAATTTAACAAATTTCAAGAAACAAATGATTAAACTTCAAATCCCAAAAAGAAATAGAATTTGAAGTTTTGGATTTTTTATATTTAAGCCTTTATGTACTTCACTGCCACCCAGTTGTTATCGGTTTTATGGCTGATGTATTTTAATCCGTTGTTTTCGGCTTCGGTTTGAATGTGAGGAAGATCTTCCGTATAAAAACCGCTCATAATTAATTGGCCGTTTTCGGGCAAACATGCTACGTAGTGTTTCATATCGTTTACCAGAATGTTTCGGTTGATGTTTGCAAGAACAACATCATAGGTTTTGCCTTTAAGAAGAGCTGCATCGCCCAGAAATACCGAAATGTTTTTGGCATTGTTGTTCTTAATGTTTTCCAGAGAGTTTTTGTAAGGCCACTCATCAATATCAATGGCATCAACCCTTACGGCATTTCTTTTCGATGCTAAAATTGCCAATAAGCTGGTTCCACATCCCATATCTAAAACTCTTTTGCCTTCAATTTCTGTTTCCAGAATTGTTTGTACCATTAGCGAAGTGGTAGAGTGGTGGCCCGTTCCGAATGACATTTTTGGGTCGATTACGATATCGTAAGGAACTTTTGGTGTATTGGTATGAAATGAAGCACGAATAACCACCTGATCGGAAATAATTACAGGCTGAAAGTTTGATTCCCAAACAGCATTCCAATCTTGCGATTCGATAACTTGATGTGAATAGCTGATGCTATGATTTGGAAGAAGATTAACAGTTAATTCTTCCACTCGCTGCATATCGAAAAGCGGAGCCTGAATAAAGGCTTCAACAGTATCATCGGTTTGGGTAAAGCTTTCGAAATCAATTTCTCCAAGTTCTGCAATTAGAATGTCTGCAATATCTTCATCGAAAGGAGTTATTTGGCATTTTAGTTCTATATAGTCCATTTGTGTTGTTCGTTTTGTTTGTTGTTGCAAGGTATATAAAGACTGGATAAAACAAAAGCCGAAACATTGTGTCGGCCTTTGTAATTTTTTTAACATTTTGATATGACTTGTAAGTAGCTTGCGTTGTAAGCAGCATATAAACCACAAATGTCACTAATTATCACGAATTGATTTATCTTCGATAAAATTCAATTGCACAGCAATTTTTAATTCGTGCCTGTCGGTGTAACTTATGGTTGCCAAGTCATTGTTTTATTCAACTAAAATAATTAGTTGTAGAAATGTTGTTTATTTTTTAGAATGCAGTAATAATTCCCATGAAGTCTTCTGCTTTAAGAGAAGCACCACCAATTAAACCGCCATCTACATCTGCATTTTCGAATAATTCTTTCGCATTTGAAGGTTTGCAGCTACCACCGTAAAGAATAGAAGTATTGTTTGCAACTTCTTCGCCATATTTTTCAATCAAAGTTTTGCGGATAAATGCATGCATTTCCTGAGCCTGATCCGAAGAAGCAGTTACACCTGTACCAATTGCCCAAACTGGTTCGTATGCCAATACAACTTTTCCAAACTCTTCAGCCGATAAGTGGAACAATCCTTCAGCAATTTGGCTCTTTACAACGTCGAAGTGTTTTTCAGCTTCGCGTTCTTCCAAAACTTCACCAATACAGAAAATAGGGGCTAAACCATTTTTAAGGGTCAGGTTTACTTTCTTAACCAAAACTTCGTTTGTTTCTCCGTAATATGTTCTTCTTTCCGAGTGACCAAGGATTACATATTTGCTTCCTGTTGATTTGATCATAGAGGCAGAGGTTTCACCAGTGTATGCACCGCTTTTTTCGTCGGCACAGTTTTGTGCAGCAACAGCAATTTTCTCACCAACAACTTTATTCACTTCAGTAAGGTGAATAAAAGGAGTACCGATAACAACATCTACACCATTGATCTCTGTGTTTTCAACAAGATCATTGATTTGTCCAGCCAACTCAATACCCTCTTCAAGAGTATTGTTCATTTTCCAGTTTCCTGCAACAATTTTTCTTCTCATAATTGTAATCATTTACTTGCGTTTGAATTTCTGCTTGCCATTAAAAACAAACAAATTAACAATAGCAAAGTTGAAGTAATACTAATAAATACTAGTTTGATATTTAAATTTTGATGTTTCGTAATTGAATAAGCTGCTAAATCACCTTTTAGTTCTTTTGCAGTCGGGAAATCGTTATAATGCCATTTATTTAAAATTGTACCTTTTTTAAGAAGTACAAGACCAGGATTCGATCTGATAATGGTTTTTAACTGAATTTCATCGGTATTGTAAAACTCGATTGGCAATTCATGATTTGTTTTAAACTCTTCACATTCTTGGCTGGCAGATGCTGTTAAAGCAATAAAAGAGTAGCCTTTTTCTAAGGCAAACATTGACAATTCCTGAATTTTAGGAAGACTTTCTTCACTAATTTTGTCAAGCTCTTTTGTAATCAGAACAAATGTATAATTTTCGTTGTTTAAAACCTGATTGGTAACATCTCCTTCATTTTCATTCGATATGGAAAAATCATGAATTGGAGGTGTGTAACCTTCTTTAATTTTAATTTGTTCAGAATCAACAAATACCCAGGTGCTGTCTTGCCAAGGGTAATTGGTTTCGTCAAATTCTTTTACAACACCATCTTTCTTATACTTTAGGATGCTTTTGTACTCATCAGCAGGAGCACCTTCCGGTATCACCATGCCATCGCTGATATTGGCTCCGATATGATAGGGCCTGAAATCGATAATTGGCAAATGTTTGTAGGAGTACATAGAAATCCAACCAGAGAAAATTACAGAGAAAATCACAAGCAGGTTTTGTTCCCAAAGGTGATAACTTCTTTCCTTTAATCTTCTTCCCCAAAAAAGAACTAGCGTTGGCACCAAAATAATAACATTCTTCCAAAAGGTTTCCCAGTTCGTAAGGGTTAGCACATCGCCAAAACATCCACAATCGGTTACCTTATTTGTAATTGCCAATATCAGAGTTAGTGGTGTAAAAATGCACATAAAAATCATTGCACCCCATGCGGCAAGTTGCTTTCGCGCATTAAAAACAAGTGCCATACCAACGGTAAATTCAAGTGTCGATAAAAGAACAGCCAAAGGTAATGCAACAGGTGTTAATGCATCTAATCCGAATGCGGTAAAATAGTCCGAAAATTTATATGTCGATCCCATAGGATCAACAGCTTTCACAAATCCGCTGAAGATGAAAATTAAACCAACAATCAGGCGGCTAAAGAATCGAATTAAACTCATTTGATTTTGGGTTTTAGGCGTTTTCAAATTCAATTTTAATCAAACCAAATACCGAATAGTTAATCATATCGAAATAATTGGCATCAATTCCTTCAGAAATTAAAGTTTTGCCCTGGTTGTCTTCAATTTGTTTTGTGCGGTTTATCTTCATTAAAATCAAATCGGTGAAAGAACTTACCCTCATACTTCTCCAAGCTTCATCGTAATCGTGGTTTTTAGCTTCCATCAGTTCTTTTGCCTCTTTAAAATATTTTTGATACAGCTCCAAGGCTTTCTCATGATTCAGTTCTTCATCAGAAGTACCCAGTTCCAATTGAATGATACCCATAATGGCATAATTAACAATACCAATAAATTCCGAACGAATATCATCTTCTATTTTACTGGTTCCTTTGGTTTCTATGCTTCTAATACGTTGGGCCTTGATGTAAATTTGATCGGTAAGAGAACTGGGCCGAAGAATTCTCCAGGCAGTTCCGTAATCATGCATTTTTTTTGTGAAGATATCCGTACAGATTTCGATAATACGATTGTACTGTTGGTCTGTGTTATTCATAGTTTATTTTAGAAATTTACCCGTAAAAGTACTAAATAAGCCAAAGCCAAGGTATTTTATTTTACTTTTGTTCGAGTATTTGATCAAACAAATTGGTTATGCAAAATTAAAAAACTAATTGTTTTAACAGCGATATTCCTATGATTAAGTGTGGCAATCATTCAATAAATTTTGAAATTCCTTTGGTAATGGGGATTCTTAATATTACTCCGGATTCATTTTTTGATGGAGGAAATTACACCAACGAATCCAATATTTTAAAGCGAGCAGAAATAATACTAAGCGAAGGAGCTGATATAATTGATGTTGGCGCTTTTTCAACTCGACCTGGGGCCAAGAATGTAAGTGTTGATGAGGAGTACAAAAGAATGGTTCCGGCAATTAAATGTATCAGAAAAGAATTTCCTGACGCCATTTTGTCCATTGATACCTTTCGTGCCGAAATAGCCAAGAGAATTGTTAATGGGTTTGGGGCTTGTATCATAAATGATATTTCAGGAGGAACAATGGATGATCATATGTTTGAAACCATAGGGCAACTTAAAGTTCCGTACATCATGATGCACATTAAGGGAACTCCTCAAACCATGCAACAAAATCCGACTTATAACAATTTGATGGGCGAGATTAAGAGTTTTTTTGAGGATAGAATTCATCAACTCAAAATACTTGGAGTTGAAGATGTAATTCTGGATCCTGGCTTTGGTTTTGGGAAAACTTTGGAGCACAATTACGAAATTGTAGCACGATTGAAGGAGTTTTGTGACTATAAATTGCCAATATTGGCAGGTTTGTCACGAAAATCAATGATATATAAATACCTTGGAGGAAGTGCGGATTCAAGTCTTAACGCAACAACAGCCTTGAATATGATGTGTCTGGAGAATGGAGCATCTATTCTTCGGGTACATGATGTCAAAGAAGCAGTTGAATGTGTAAAGCTGCATAATATGATCAAATCACAACTGAAATAATAAAGTTTCATATAAAGTTGTAATTTTGTTAAAAGATTGAATTTAAATTATATGATCACAGCTTTTATTACTCTTGGGCTTTTCGATATTCTGGATATTCTTTTGGTAGCCCTGCTTTTGTATCAAGTTTACTTATTGATTCGCGGAACTGTTGCCATTAATATTTTTGTTGGCTTGTTTCTGTTTTATTTGATGTGGTTACTTGTGCGAGCTTTAAATATGGAATTGCTAAGTAGTATTCTTGGGCAGTTTATTGGGGTTGGTGTTATTGCATTAATTATTGTATTTCAACAGGAAATCAGGAAATTTTTGCTTTTGCTTGGGTCAAGATACAATGTAAACCAAAAATTTAGTTTGGAGAATTGGTTCACAAATGATGAGGTTGGTTTTCAGGAACAGGAAATAACGTCGGTAGTTGCTGCTTGCGAACACATGTCAAAATCAAAAACCGGAGCACTAATCGTAATTGCTAAAAACACCGATTTGCAAACCTATGCCGAAACAGGTAAAATTGTTAATTCCAGAGTTTCCGGAACATTGCTCGAATCAATATTTTTTAAAAATTCACCACTTCACGATGGAGCGGTTATAATTGCTAATAATCGTATTCTTGCTGCTCGTTGTATTCTTCCGGTAACGGATAGTACTAATATTCCTGGTAGCTTGGGGTTAAGGCACAGAGCTGCCATTGGTATGAGCCAGGCCACAGACGCTCATGTGATTACAGTTTCTGAAGAAACAGGGAATATTTCATACATTATGGGAGGAAATATTAAAGTAAGAATTACAGGAACTGAGTTGAAAACATTTTTGGAAGGAGATTTTTCAGGCTTTATAGTTTAGAATTATAAAATGAGCATGGCTAAAGTAATTGTTGAACATACGACAATAATTATTTTGATTTGGCGATGGTAACTAAAAGAAAATTTTAAACAGATGAAAATTGCAATATCCGGTAGTAATGGTTTGGTTGGATCACATTTGTGCAAGCATTTAAAAAATGAATTTAATGCCAATATTGTGAATATACCCAGAAAGCTCCTGTATGGGAAAGCAAAGGCATTGGCGAATCTGCTAAATGGTTCAGACGTAATCATCCACCTTTCTGGTGCATCAATTCTTTCAAGGTGGACTAAAAATCGTAAGCAAATACTTCGAAACAGTCGAATAGAAACAACAAGGAATTTATATAAGGCAGTTTCTTTAATGGATGAAAAGCCAAAACATTTTATATGTACTTCGGCTGTTGGTATTTACAATTGCATTGATAGGCATTCCGAGGAAAGTACAGCTTATTCAAATGATTTTTTAGGACAATTGTGCATTGATTGGGAACAAGCAGCTTTGAAAATGAAGAAGCTAAACGTGCCAACTGTGATCTTTAGATTGGGCGTAGTTTTAAGTAACAAAGGAGGAGTGATTAAAAAGACAAAGCCAATTTTTAATTTGGGTTTAGGCGGTAAACTTGGAAATGGCTTGCAGAGCTTTCCTTTTATTCATATGGATGATTTGCTGGATGCATACTCTTTTGTGATATCAAAAAAATCAGTAGGTACATACAATTTGGTAGCATCAGAAACAGCTAATAATAAAGAGTTCACAAGTTTGCTTGCAAACAATCTAAATCGCCCTGCAATTTTTCACGTTCCTTCGTTTCTTTTAAAAATTTTATTGGGAGAGGCGTCTAATGTTCTGTTAAGGGGTCAGGTTGTTTTTCCAAATCGACTGAAAAGAGAAGGATTCAGGCATAAATATTTAACACTTAAAGAGGCGATTGATGCTCTTACCTAGAAATTTAGTTCAAAAAAGTTAATAACCGTTTTCGGAGGGTTAACCAAATAATTGCTGCTCCTTAGCGAGGATTAAAGTTCATTAATCACAATAGCATTGATTTTTAGACGTAATCGTTTTAATTTTGATTAAACAAAGAGTTATGGCTTAAAAAGATAGATGCCCGATCAAGGGTATTTTTTTCTGAAAAGCATTTTAATTAAGATTAATCAATTGTCTATGGGATTTAATTTTACTCCTGAAGTATTGGTAGTGGATGATAGAGTGGAGAATTTAGATCTGCTTGAAGCTGTGTTGGGTGAACTCGAATTAAAACTTGCACTAATTCAATCTCCACTTGATGCTATTCAAAAAATTGAAGAAAAAGAATTTGCTTTGATTCTTCTCGACATTCAAATGCCGCAAATGGATGGATTTGCCCTTGCAGAAAAAATTCGCTCAGGAAAAATCAATTCTTCTACACCAATAATTTTTATAACTGCTTTTTATCTTGATGAGGAAAGTGAACAAAGAGGCTATGAATGTGGTTGTGCCGATTTTATAACAAAACCTTTTGATGCTGCTATCCTTAAAAATAAAGTCAATATATTTTTAGATCTTTATAAGAATAGAAAACAAAAAGAAGATCAGAACGAGAAGTTAAATTTGGCTTTGAGAGATAAAGAACTTTTTGAAAATAGGTTAAAAAATCTGGCTACCAATTATCGTACCATTATCGAGGGACAAAGTGAGCTAATTCTTAAAGTTGACAACTCCTTAAAAATAGAGTTTGCAAATAAAGCATTTACTGATTTTTTTGATTATTCTCTTGATGGCGTTTCGGTTAATTCGGTAGCTGATATTAATAGAGAATTATCAGAACACATTGCAACTGCCATTAAACAAATGAATGGCAAGAAGCAATCGGTTATTGTGGAGAAACCAATAAAAAACCACTTGTCAGAACAAAAATGGATAGAGTGGACGGTTTTTAAGCAGATGGAATTCAATGATATGCATTATCATATTGTAGGTAGAGATGTATCTGATAAGAAACTATTGAAGGATTCCTTAATTAAAAAGGAATTAATGGTCAGGAAGATACAAAAATTGACAAGAGTTGGTAGTTTTGAATGGGATTCGTATACAAAAATACTTAGGGGATCAACAGAATTTTATCGCATTTATGAAATTTCAGAGAAAGAAATGGATACCCTATTGGAATGCATAAAACTGAAATTTCATCCTGATGATTTGGCAACATTTGATAGTGTTTTTAATTCTTTATCGAAGGAAAATAGGAAACTTGAGTTAAAGCATCGAATTCTTACCAGAGATAACAAAATAAAACACATACATGTTGAATTAAACGCTGAATACAACGCCAGCTTAGATATTCTTAACTATACCGGAATTGTTTGGGATGTAACTGAGGATATTGAGATGGAAACTACATTTAAAAATAGTCTCGGATTTGAAAGAGATGAATATCAGGATAGAGCATTTATTGAATTGAATGAAAAGCAAGAAATTGTTTTTGTAAATGATTTTGGTTGTAAATTATTGGAATGTGATGATTTAAGAAGATCAGAGTGTCAAAATTTCTTTGAATTTATACCTGATAATCAGAAGGAAAAAGCAAATGAACTTTTTAATTTTTCAGAGCAGAAAAGAGATTTTGTATTTGATATTTTAAGTATCCAATCTAAAAATAAGAAACTTAAAAAGGTTATTCTTGTTGCTTTTGCATTTCATAATGGCAATGGCAAAGGCGCGCGTATTTTAATGAGTGAATTGCCACAACTCGATATTTACGAAAGTAATGGAGATGACTATCAAGCTGTAATTTCTGATTTTGATGACAATAAAAAAGATTGCAGTAAGAATGCAAATGAGTTGCAGGATCGAATTGAGCATGAATTGTTGGTTAATGAATATCAACGCCAATTGCTTGCGCAAAAATCCGAATTGGAAACCTTGGGAAAAATGGCTAGTAGTGTGGTAAATGAAATTAATCAACCACTCTCAGGTATTTCTATGGTAATAGATAATATTCTTCTGAGGTTATCAAAAGGCATTGTAGAAAAGGATTACATTGAAGATAAGTGCTTGCGGGTTTTTCGAGATATAGACAGAATAAAAAGTTACCTGTCGCATATTGGAATTTTTAATTCTGCACAAAATGAAACATGTGAAGATTCTGTAAATGTAAATAATGTTGTGCAGGATGCTGTTGAGCTTATAAAGAGACAGTACAAAAACTCGAATGTAGATGTTCAGCTGAAGGTTGACCCGGATTCGCTTTACATATGCGGAAATAAATATAAGTTGCAAAAAGTTATTGTAGACATATTAAATAATTCATTTGAGTCTATAGGTGAAAAATTAAAGAGAAATGAATCAAATGTAATTCAGGAGGATCGTATTCAGGTTAAGACAAAATTGGTTAAAGATGAAGTTGTTGTTTCAATAAAAGATTTTGGAGAAGGAATCGAATCAAAGAATTTAGATTTCATATTTGAACCTTTTTTCTCAACCAAAAATGAAAAAACGAATACAGGATTGAGTTTGTATGTTAGCAAGAACATAGTGCAAAAAATGAATGGAGAAATTAAAGTTATCAGTAAAAAGAATGAATATACCGAGATGAATTTAATTTTTCCACATGAACAAAAAGTAGAAAAAAAGAAGTATATTTTAAAGAAACTTAAAAGCCTAAAACCACTATGATATCAGTTAGCAATCTTAGAATTCTGATTTTGGATGATGAGCAATTGGTTCGTGATGAACTAAGTGAGTTTCTTATTGACCCAAACTTTCAGATTTTGAAAGCAGAAACACCATCTGAGGCGTTCGAAATAATGGATCGTAATGAGGTTCATATAGCCATTGTAGATGTAAATTTGCCGGAAATGAGTGGGTTGGAGGTACTGGAGAAGATAAAAAAGGATTATTCTGATATTGAAGTAATCATGATTAGTGGCTATAGTGAGATGGATTCTGTTATTCATTCGATGAGATTAGGAGCATCTGACTTTTTTACCAAACCATTTCGTTTAAGAGATGTGGAGCATGCAATCGAGCGAACCAAGAAATTTGTTAATCTAAATAAGAGTTTGCAAGAAGTAAAGCGTAATTATTCAATAATATCTAAAGAATTTTATAAGGCGATGGGCTACGAAATTGTAGGGGAAAGTCGTCACATGAAAAATCTAATTAATTTGGTTGGAAAGGTTGCCAAAACCGAAAATACTTCTGTTTTAATTACGGGAGAGAGTGGAACAGGCAAAGAATTGGTTGCAAGGGCAATTCATTATTTAAGTAGTAGAAAAGAGAATTGTTTTTATGCAGTTAATTGTAGTGCGATTCCCGAAACTCTGTTCGAGAGTGAGTTTTTTGGTCATACAAAGGGAGCCTTTACAGGAGCTTCGGATACTAAAACCGGATGGTTTGAGGCAGCTAATAAAGGAACGCTGTTTTTAGATGAAATTGGAGATATGCAATTAAACTTGCAAACAAAGTTTTTAAGAGTATTGGAAGATCGAAAAATTAGAAAAGTTGGTTCAAATATTGAAATTCCTTTTGATACTAGAATCATTGCAGCTACAAATCAAAATTTGATGGATCTGAGTAACGAAAAAGGATTTAGATTAGATCTGTATCATAGAATAAGTTCATTTGTTATCCATTTGGAGCCACTTCGAAAGCGTAAGGAAGATATCCCTTTGTTATTGGATTATTTTGTGAAATACTTTAATAGAATAATGGCAAAAAATATCAATGAAGTTGATGAAGCAGTAGTGAGAAAATTATTGGCTTATGAATTTCCGGGAAATGTTAGAGAACTCAAAAATATGGTTGAGCGAGCCGTTATTATTTGCGATACAAATAAGTTAAGCTTATCACATTTTCAAATGAATGAAGTTAATGAGGAACCTTCAGATCATTATCATTTCCCTTCCGAAGAGATTTTGGATTTAGAATTGGTAGAAAAAAACTGCATTATAAAAGCATTAGAGCGCTCGAACTATAACAAATCAAAAGCTGCAGATTTATTAAATATTACATGGCAATCGTTAGATCGGCGAATAAAGAAACACAAAATTGAAAAGTAAAAATCTGGATAACTCCAGATTTTTTTTTGCCAAATGCAATATAGAATAAGTCATTTTAGAAAATAGTATGTCGATGCTGAAAATATTAGGCAGCAGCTCCCGAATTCTATCGGCATTGAGCAGCAGTGACTCATATATTTTCTGCATCCATTTTCGGAGGTATCCACTATTAAAAACTTACGAAGAATTCGTAAAATCAATAAAACCAAGAGTTTCTTAAACAAATCTCAATTAACTGAAAAATGATATCCGAAATTGGATAAGGTTATATAGTACTCATATATCTAAGGAATACAGTGTTTTAGTATTTAGTTTCAATGTATTTAAATTTTCATATCCGATTTTGGATGGTTTAAATTTGATTTAAATAAGTTGAATTTTTATTAAGTGTAAGCAAATCAATGTATAATGACTTTTGGCACCTGAATTGATTAACGTTAATCGTTCTTTAAATATCTAAATGATATATGGGTATTTTAATATTAAAAGGTAATAGCTTTAAAATAATTCCCTCATCAGGAAAAACAATGAATATCTTATTTATAAAAGAGAATAGATCGCTTATTGGTGAATTGAAAGAATACATTCACAGTTTGGATGCTCAGGCATATTTTGCTGATGATCCGATTGAAACTGAGATTATTCTTAAACAAACATCTATTGATTTGGTGATTGTTCCACTTAAAGCACTCTCAAATTTAGATATGCTAAAATATATAAACGATCATTTTAAGAAAACTAAAGTTGTAATTACTGTTGATCGAGAAGAACAGAATTCAAAAATTGGAAACCGTAAAACTTTATATACGAACTACGATTTATTGCAAAAGCAATTGCGTTTGTTCGATTTAAAAAAGGCTATTGGTTCCGGATTAGATTATAGTCCGAACTAATTCGCTCTATTCACTTTAAAACCTAACCATGTTTTGGTTAAAATTTGCAGAAAATTAGCTTGGTGTGGGAGTAAGTGACCTTACTTACTTCCCATCCAGGTTAAACAAAAATTAAAACAAACCTTAATTACTCGATTATATTCACTTTAAAACTACAGTTATGACACAAGAAGTTCAAAACGATTTGGTAAGAATTAAAGAGAGACTTAGAATTCTTGATGACAAGAAGAAAAAAGTAGCCAAAATTATTGGTATTACTGATGTTTATTTATCGTACATCCTTAATGGGAAAAGACCTCTAACTGCTAATGTTAAATCAAAACTATTTGATTACTTAGGACTAAGCTAAAAAAATTTAGTAACAGTCGTTTAACTAATATTAAAGATCAGGTAAAGATTCAAATTATTGGAATAATACCTGATTTTTTTAATTGGTTTTTGTTGTGTTGTAGATGAATATTATTTTGTAAATTGAATGTAAGTAAAAGATAATCAAAGTTTAAGCAAAAATAAACATATCGGAAAACCTATTCAATGTACTTCAGAACTTACATATTAATAATATTATTTTTTACGTCTGTTTCAGTAACTTCTGCGCAGGGGACAGCCGGTATTTGGTATTTTGGCGAAAATGCTGGTTTAAACTTTAATGTTGACCCAGCTGCACCACTTACCAATGGGGCCTTAAATACGGAGGAGGGTTGTGCAACGGTGTGCAATGCTCAAGGCGATTTGTTATTTTATACGGATGGAATAACGGTATACAATAAAAACCATGTGCAAATGGCAAATGGAGGAGGATTGGATGGTAATATTTCAGCAACACAATCTTCCATAATCGTTCAACAACCAGGCAGTAGTGTCTTGTATTATATTTTTACTGTTGATGCCCATCAAAATTTATTAAGCAATGGACTGCGATATTCTATAGTGGATATGTCTATGAACGGTGGCCTTGGACAGGTAACTACTAAAAATACAATTCTGTATAGAGATGAAGTTTGTGAAAAAGTAACTGCAGTGAAACATGCCAATGGAACCGATTTTTGGATTTTGGCTCATAAATGGGATAGTAGAGATTTTTTGGCTTACCAGCTTAGTGCAGCAGGTTTGTCAGTACCTGTAACCAGTACGGTTGGTACGCTTCACAATAGCAATTTTCGATCTGCTGTTGGCTACATGAAAACTTCACCAAACGGAAATAAACTCGCAGTAGCAATTTTTACCGAAAATTTGGTGGAATTGTTTGATTTTAATGCAGCAACAGGACAAGTTTCAATCCCGATTCAATTAAGTGGATATACCACACCTTATGGCTTGGAATTTTCACCTTCCGGTGAATTTTTATATGTTAGTTTGTATACGCCGGGAGAATTGTATCAGTTCGATATTACATCTAATAATGAGGCTACTATAAATGCATCATCTCAATTAATCGGAAGTGGATCTTGGTATTATGGATCATTGCAGTTGGCTCCTGATAATAAAATTTATATGGGTAAAACCACCACATCCAGGGGAGGAAGTTTAAATCTGGATGTGATTAATAATCCGGATGTTGCCGGAGCAGGCAGTAATTTTGCTGCCGACTTTAAAAACCTGGCTGGCAGAAGATGTTTGTTGGGCTTGCCAAATTTTGTAACCAGTATTTTTAGCCTTGAATTTGCCTATCAATACGATTGTGAAGGTGATAATACGGAATTTACGATTACTTCAGATGTAAGTAATATTGCAAGTGCAACCTGGGATTTTGGCGATGGAGCATCTCAAACATCAAATACGACCCCATTTACGGTAACTCATGTTTATTCTGCAGCAGGAATTTACAGCGTAAACCTTCAGGTAAATCTAATTTCCGGAGGAACGGATAATGTAACACAATCTGTAACCATTAGAGCACTTCCAACTGCAAATGATCAAGCTCTTACAGTTTGGGAAGATGTAATTGGTGGAGGAATAGCTTCTGGAATTGACCTAACATCTCTTGAGATTTCGGTAAATGGTGGTTCAGGTGTAACTTATACATGGTACTCAGATGCTACTCTTACCACTTTAGTTCCTGATGCTACCAATGCTAGTGCTACTAATGGCCAGCAGTTTTGGGTTGAAGTAGATGATGGTATTTGTACCAACGTAGCTGTGGTAACGATTACAGTTAATGCCTTGCCGCAAGCTGTAGATCAGAATCCGATAGTTTGCGAGGATAATTACAATACGGGAATTGCTTCAAATATTGACTTAACTTTACTGGAAAATGCAATTACCAACGGAAATTCTTTTCCTGTTACCTGGTTTCATGATGTAGCATTAAGTAATCTGGTTACAAATCCAAATAATAGAATTGTATCAAATGGTGAAGTTTTTTATGCTGAAGTTACAACTGCAACAGGATCAAGTGTAGCTACGGTTACCTACACGGTAGAAAGTCTTCCTGAAGGTAACGATATCTCAATTCAATTATGGGAAGATACTTTTGGTAGTGGAACTGCTTTAGGAGTCGATTTAACTTTGTACGATAACATGATTTCAAATGGCAATCCTGTAGTTTGGTATGAGGATGCGTCTTTTACAACATTAGTTACCGGGCCAACTAATATTACTGTTAATAATGGAGATGTATTTTATGCATATATCGATAACGGAACATGTACAAACAGAGGAAGTGTTGAATTTATTGTAAGATCTTCGCCTATAGCAAATGATCAAAGCATTAATATTTGTGAAGATATAGCAGGAAGTGGAATAGCATCGAATGTTGATTTAACATTATTGGATGGAGCAATTAATGGAGGTACAAGTAGTACTGTAACCTGGTATAATGATGCTGCTTTAACCAATTTAGTGTCTGACCCTACCAATGTTACTGTTACAAATGGACAACAATTTCATGTTTTAGTTGAGGATAGTGGAGAATCAAATACCGCAATTGTTGCTTACACGGTTTTATCATTGCCTGTTGCAAATGATCAAACCATTACTGAATTTGAAGATGTGCCAGGATCTATGACAGCTACTGCTGTTGATTTAACATTTTATAATAATGTAATTACAGGCGGTCAGCCTAATAGTGTTAATTGGTTTCTTGATGCAGCTTTAAATAATTTGGTTCCCAACCCTAACGCACATGATGTAATGGATGGTGATATTTTCTATGTTTTGGTTGCCAATGCAACTTGTTCAAATGTTGCAACTGTTCAATTCAGTATTTTAAATACACCTGTAGCAAGAGATATTTTTCCTGATGCATGTGAGGATGTTGCGGGTAGTGGAACTGCTTTCGTAGATTTAAGTCTGTTGGAAAATCAAATAAATGATGGTAATGGAGATTCATTTTCTTGGTTTTTTGATTGGCCTACAGAGCCAAATGGCTTGCCTGTTAATCCAATTGCTGATCCAATCAATGTTAGTGCTGCTGATGGTACAAGATTCTTTGCTGTAGTTGATGACGGTACAAATACCAATGTTGCCATAGTGACATATACAGTCAGGTCATTACCAATGGCTTTAAATATTGTTCAGGATGTATGGGAAGATAGCTTTGGAACCGGCCTTGCAACGGGTATCAACCTCTTAAATTATAATTCTAGTATTAATGGAGGAACAGCTTCCTCGGTAAGTTGGTATAATGATGCTGCTTTAACCAATAGTGTTTTAACACCAGGTAATATTAGTGCTGTCGATAATGATGTTTTTTATGCCTTAGTTCAGGATTCATACTGTCAGAACAATGGAAGTATTACCTTTAATGTTAGACAGTTACCTGAAGCAAGTGATTTACAAATTCAATTGTGTGAAGAAATCCAAGGTTCCGGAGAAGTTCCGGGGTATGATTTGACTCAGCTTGAAACAGCAGTCAATAATGACCCGGGAACCATTAAGGAGTGGTTTTTCGATGCAGCATTGAGCCTTCCTGTTCCTAATCCATCAAATACAACAGTTGGTAATGGTGATGACTTTTTTGTAAGGGTAAGTTTTGGTGTAGAAAGTAATATAGGGCAAATTAATTTTACAATTAACTCTCTGCCTCAGGCACAAAATCATTCAGTGGTTCTTTGTGAAGATGTCTTTAATACTGGCGTTGTTAACGGAGAGGACTTGCGATTATACGAAGGAGATATTAGCATGGCTCCTACAGGTTCTGTTGTTTGGTATTCTGATGCTTTGTTTACAACTCCTGTAGTTAATCCGGGAAACGTTCAAGTTTCAGATGGCGACATTTTTTATGCTCGTGTTTGGGATGGAAGTTGTGAAAATTTTGCAGAATTGGATTTTACCATAACTGCGTTGCCCGAAACTACAGTTGTAACAGAAATTTTGTGTGAAGAAACATTTGGATCTTCAACAATTGGTAATATTGATTTAACCAACTATGAAAGTCAATTAAGTCAGGATCCTAATGTTACAATTCAGTGGTTCGAAGATGATAGGCTTACAATACCAGTTAATAACACAGCCAATCAAACCGTTAGTAATCAAAGTTCCTATTATGCATTGCTTACAAATAGTAACTCTTGCGAAAATACAGCAAGAATGAATTTTTACGTCAATACTTTACCCATTGCCAATAATTTGACCATTGAATTGTGCGAAGATGAAGTGGGAGACGGTGTTGTTAACAATTATAATTTAACAAATTTGGAATCAGGAATATCAACCTCAGGCTCCATTGTTACTTGGTTCGAAGACCTTAATTTATCTGATGGAGTAAATAATCCATTGTCACATCAAATTACAAATGGCATGATATTATACACCGAAGTAACAGATGGGATGTGTTTGAATACTTCAATCGTTGATTTTATTGTACACGATAAGCCAACATTTGATTTGGGAATGGATACAACTATTTTTTATACAGAAAGCAAGCTATTAGATCCTGAAATTGAAATTAGATTCTTACCAGGAACATATTTATGGCAGGATGGTACTACATCATCTACTTATACAGTAACCGAAGAAGGAAAATACACATTGATATTTACTGATCTTAATGGATGTGTTGGAGAAGATGAAATTATGATATATGTTGATCGTTACAGAATATTCGTTCCTAATGCTTTTACTCCAAATGGCGATGGATTGAATGATACCTTTGGGCCCGTAATTACTGGCGATATTGCTGGTGAAAATATTGAAATGTATATATATAATCGATGGGGAGAATTGATTCATGAGTTTACAAATTTAGGTGTAGGGTGGGATGGTACCTATAAAGGAAAACCAGTTAATACCGGAGTTTATGTGTGGACTCTCATTATTAATGGAACATCAAAACAAGATGGTTCTGTTTCATTAATCCGATAAGATGATAAAATGGAGAATCGTTCATATAATAATTTTATTTGTGTTTTCACATTTTGTAAAAGCACAGGATATTGAATTTTCTCAATTTTATGCCAATCGGTTATATTTAAATCCGGCACTTGCAGGGTCTGAATTTGCTCCTGTTGCATCTGTATCATATAGAAATCAATGGCCGCAGAATAATAAAGCATTTGTAACCTACTCGGCTTCTTTCGATCAATATGTCGATATTATACACGGTGGTTTGGGACTTTTAATAATGCAGGACAATCAAGGAGATGGAGCAATTAAAACAACAATGGCATCTGGGATGTATTCATATTCTCTTAATATTAACAGAAACCTCTCAATTAATACTGGTTTAAAAGTTACCTATGTGCAGCGAAAACTGGATTGGGAATCCTTGGTTTTTTCAGATATGATAGATCCTTTATATGGAGTAATTTATCCGGGAAGAGAAGTTCAGCCAGGAAGTTTGTCGCATTCTTATCTGGATTTTTCTCTTGGAATTGTTGCAAACTATAAGAATTTTTACCTGGGAGCTGTTGCCGATCATTTATCAGAACCCGATGAAGCATTTGATAATGATGATAATACTGCCATTTTGCCAAGAAAATATACAGTTCATGCCGGAGCTTTAATTCCAATTGGTTATTCAAGAGGCCTTATGAAGAGCGATTATTCAATATCACCTAATATTCTGTATCAAAAACAACAAAATTTTGAGCAAATAAATTATGGCCTTTACTTTTCGAGAACAAATTGGGTTGTAGGTACTTGGTTTAGACAGAATTTATCTTTCGATTTTGATGCATTCATTGTACTTTTAGGATATCAAACCGATAGATTAAGAATTGGTTATTCTTATGACTATGTTGTATCAAAATTGGTTAAAACCAATTCTGGTGCACATGAGATTTCTCTAACATATTTATTGGGAAAAACTCGCACATCTTGTTCAGGTTCACACTATTTTAAAAAGAAAAGAAGAATTAGAGCAATAAGATGTCCGAAATTTTAATGGATAAAAAAAGGCCAGTTGTCAAAGAATTATATTTATCTGTTTAAGTTTAATTAACTGGTTAACAAAAGTTAAGATTTCTTAATAGTAGTCTAATGTGGTGTAAAAGGTTATGAATTTAAAATTAGAAACTATATATTTATATATTGTGAAAGACGCGATTTTAATAGCATTTAAGAGTGATCATTCATCAAGAAGATTCAGGCTTTTTTTGATTTCAATATTACTGCTTATCTTTTTTTCAGGACAAGCTCAAGAATCGAAGAAGGTTAAAGATTCGTTAAGAACTTTGGAAATTTTAAAGGATGCATTAAACAGTGCTGTGCAGAACAGTACGAGTTCCAATTCTTCTTCGATGGATATGGAAATTGATGGCTTGATTATGGATGAAACGATCACCAAAGTTGGAAAAGATTTCTATGATATGTTTTATTCTGGTTGGAGCGCTCCGAAGAATGCTAAAAACTATACAATTACCATTAAAGAAATGGTTTTACCTGGGTTGGCAACGCAAGTAACCGTTTTGGTAAACGATACAAAAGTTTTTGAGCGGAAAGTTCAGCCAAGATATGATATTTTGGAAGAAATGTCTGGTTATGCATTACAACAAACAGGCAGGTATTTAACTAATTATGAAAAAATGAAATCTCAACTTGATGGAGATGATCAGTCAGGTTCGGGTATTTTTTAAACTTAAAAATAAGAATCATGAAATTATTAAAAGCAATAATCGTAGTTGTCTTATTTGCATTGGCTATGCCAGTTGAGGCTTTGGCGCAGGATTTTGTTTATACTCCAATCAATTCAAATTTTGGTGGTAATCCATACAATTATAATTGGCTCATTAACTCTGCAAAACAGCAAGATAAAATTGAAGACCCTTCTCAGGAAGATAATTTCAATAAAGATCCTTTGGATGATTTTGAATCTAATTTAAATCGTCAAATTTTGAATCAACTTTCAAGTAGATTGGTGAATCAAATATTTGGAGATGGTGGAGAATTTGAATCCGGAAGTTATAATCTTGGAAGTTATAAAGTTGATATTATGGAAGATGCCAGCGGTGTTACGATAAATATACAAGACATTCGAAATGGGAACTTTACGAATGTTGTTATTCCAAGTTATTAATCACCTAATTATACCTCATTAAATCTCTCTATATGCAAAGATTTATACCATTTTATCTACTGGTAATCTTTATTTTCGGTGGATGCGTGCCTTATTTTAATCAACCGTTAACTGAGCAGCGTGCAGAAATAGGAGCCGAAACTCCGGCACGTAAAAATTTAGTAGGCTTACCAGAGCCTCGTGAAAAAATTGTAACAGCAGTTTATAGATTTCGTGATCAAACAGGACAGTACAAACCATCTGAAACAGGAGCAAGCTGGTCTACTGCAGTTACACAAGGAACTACCTCAATTTTGCTAAAGGCAATTGAAGAATCTGGTTGGTTCATTCCTTTGGAACGAGAAGGATTATCGAATCTTTTAAATGAACGAAAGATTATTAGATCAAGTAGGGCAAATTATGCAGGTCAGAAAGATAAATCGCAATTATTGCCTCCCTTGTTATTTGCAGGTATTGTTTTAGAAGGAGGTGTAATAAGTTATGATGCGAACGTAATTACTGGTGGGGCTGGATTAATGTATTTTGCAGCCGGAGGTTCCGGGCAATACCGCCAGGATAGAGTAACTGTTTATTTAAGGGCCATATCTACCAGTAATGGTAGAATTTTAAAGACAGTTTATACTTCCAAAATGATTCTGTCTCAAAAAGTTGATGCAAGTTTGTTTAGGTATGTGAAATTTAAGAGACTGTTGGAGGCTGAAACTGGATTTACCTATAATGAACCATCTGAAATGGCTGTAAAAGAAGCTATTGAAAAGGCAGTTGAATCTTTAATTATTGAAGGAGTTATAGAAGGTTTGTGGGATTTAAAGAATCCGGAAGATGTTAATTCCGAGGTAATTACCAATTATGTAGAAGAAAAGGAATCAAATCAGGAATCTGATTTCTTTGATCAATTAATTAGTAAAAGAAGGCATAAATTTGGTTTAGGAATTGAAGGAGGATCATGGCTTTATATGGGTGATTATAGCCACACTGAAATGGAAGCATGTGGAGGCATATCACTATTATACGATACTCAATCTTTTGTGCAGTTTAAAGCCGGCTTAACAAGAGGAGACTTGGCAACAACCAAACACTTTCAAAAAACATTTAATTCATTCGATATTACGGCTAAGTACAGACTTTTGCCTTATAAAAACTGGACGCCGTATGTTGAAGGAGGATTTGGTTTGTTCTCTGAACACGATAAATCTGCATTCACTTTTGACTTGTCTAATTCTATACACACTCAAGCAATATATGGTGCAGGAGTCGAATTTTTATTAAATGATAGATTTGGATTAAATTTTTCTGTTCTGAACCACTACATTTTCAATGATAAAGTGGATGGTTTGAAACAAGGGAATTACAATGACTATTTTTGGGAGGGAAAAATAGGGCTGAACTTCTACTTTGATAAACTTTGGGATAAGAATAAAAAGAAACGAGTCAGAAAGCAGAAGATAAGAAAAAAGCCTAAAGAACAGCTGCAATCTGCTGAATAAAATATTAACAAGTTATTAACAGGTTAGATTCATTTCTAACCTGTTTTTTTGTGTTGCTATTTTTGATGTAGTTTACTTGGATAGCCTTGCTAATTCAGTAGCTACAGAGAGTTGTTTAATTTTAATTAACTATTTGTGAGATATTTAAAAGCTTTGTGAGTTTTGATCAATATCTTTCAGATATTCATCATATAAATGTACAAGTTGATGTAAACTAACATTTAATTTTCAATATTCCTTTCTAATTTAGTTTTTGAATTGAAAACATAAATCATCAAATCGCATTTTTATAGTGCATTAATATTAATTAAAACAATTCACTCAGGGAAACCTGTATTCACTTTAAACCTAAAAATTCAAACCATGAAAAAGATTTTATTCGTCTTTTTAACAGTTGTATTAACTGGAGCGTATTCTTTCGCTCAAATCAATCAATCAAATGTTGAACAATACGGTTGGCTTAATGGGGCAAACGTTACTCAAGTTGGTATTTTCAACATTAGTGATGTTTATCAAGAAGGTATTTTTAATAAGGCCACTATTGATCAAACAGGAATCTTTAATGTTTCTTTGGCTACGCAACTTGGCTTTGGAAACAAGCTTTATGTAGACCAGGTAATGTCAAACTTTTCTTATGCGTTTCAACTAGGTTGGATGAATCTTGCAAAAGTTAAGCAGTATGGTTACAACACATCTAATGTTTCACAATTATTTGGTTCTTATAATCAGGCTTTTGTTGATCAATCAGGTGTTTGGAATTATTCTGATATTGATCAGGTATTCAGTTATGCAGAGTATGCTGATGTATTCCAAAGAGGCTGGCTAAACAAATCTGATATTGACCAATTAGGTGGAGCTTTTGATAAAGCTTACGTTAGCCAATGGGGTACATGGAACAAAGCAAAAATTCTTCAGGAAGCTACTTACAAAAACCATGCACTTGTTAGTCAATATGGTTATGGAAACTATGCAAATGTAGATCAGTGGTTAGGAAATTACAATTCAGTTGAAATTCTTCAGCACGGTAAATTTAATACCACCTATGCAGAGCAATGGGGTGGTGAAAGCAATAAAACATTTGTTCATCAGGGTGGATTTAGCAACTATGCATTTACCGGCCAGTATGGTGGTTATATGAATACCATCGATGTTACTCAGCATGGCAGATATAACGAAGCTTACGCAGATCAGTATGGAGGACTATTCAATACTTCTATAATTATGCAAAGAGGCAAGGGCAATTATGCCTATACTCTTCAGGATGGTGGAGCTGCAAATTTGGCTTACGTTAATCAAAGGGGTAAGCGTAACGATGCAGAGATTTACCAATATAAAGGTGCTTTGAATTGGGCGACTGTTAATCAAAGAGGTAACAAGAATGATGCATACGTAGATCAGATATACGGTTTCTTTAATACTGCTGATGTGTATCAGAAAGGAAAATACAATGATGCTCATGTTACTCAGTTTGCTGGTGAGTTTAATACTGCAGAAGTTGAGCAGTATGGTATGGCTAACGATGCTTATGTAACTCAAGTAGGAGGTGCTTTAAATGAAGCTTATATTGGACAAAACGGAAAATATAATGATGCTGAGATTTATCAGGAGTATGGTGTAGGTTCTTTCGCAGGTATCGCACAGGTTGGAGAATCAAACGAAGCTTATATTGAGCAATCTTATACAGATTATTCTTTCGCAGGAATTGTTCAAACTGGCGATGACAATTCAGCAGCTATTGGTCAATATGATTCAGACTATAGCTATGCGTTAATCAACCAGAATGGAGATGACAACTTTGCTGTAACGACTCAAGCATTTGGTGAAGGAAATGTAGCTATTACTAATCAATTTGGAGATTACAATAGTGCAGCTACTCTTCAGGTAGGAAGCAATAACTATGCAAATGTTTACCAAAATGGTTTCGGTCACAATTCAACAGTAACTCAATTCGGTAATGGTAATACTGCAGTAGTAAGTCAGTATAACGCACCATGATTTTTTATGAATTAATTTGATGATTTATAATAAGGATTGCCGCCAAATTGCTGAAATATCGCAGTTTGGCGGTTTTGTTTAAAAATTTTAGTTAAAACATTTTAAACATTTGTTTAAGTTTTCTTATGCTTTTCTAGACTCTTTAAAAATTAGATTGCCTATAATACCATTTAATCAATAGTAATGTTTTATTCATGTAAAAATAAAAGCGTTTGGAAAGGCTTTTTCTTAATTTAGATTTAAAGATTTAGAGAAACCAAAATGAGGTTTTGCTAGGTCAAATCAGAGCTCTTTTAATACTTTTTAGATTTTAATTTTAATTCACTTTAAACCTTAAAAAAAATCAACCATGAAAAAATTATTATTTCTGGTAGTTGCTGTTGTTTTTGCAGTTTCATCTGCATTCGCACAGATTAACAACTCTACAGTAGATCAATTGGGTTTCGGCAATAATGCTAATGTAACTCAAGTTGGATGGTTCAACAATAGTGATGTTGACCAAGAAGGATTATGGAATATGGCAAATGTTGACCAGGATGGTCTATGGAATATTTCGTACATCGATCAATTAGGTATGATGAATTCAGCTGACGTTACCCAAGCTGGTATTTTAAATGTATCATATGTTGATCAATTTCTTTTCCTAAACAAGGCAGTGGTAGATCAATTAGGATTGCATAATGTTTCTAGAATTATGCAATTTGGATTGCTAAATTCTGCAGCAGTTCAACAGTTAGGATTCTTTAACATGTCTTACATTTCTCAATTTGGAATGTATAATAGTGCAATGGTATTGCAACTAGGATTACTTAATATGTCTTCAATTGCTCAGACTGGGTATCTTAATTCAGCTTATGTAGCTCAATTAGGTGAAAATAACTATTCAACTGTAACACAAGGAATGCACGCTAATACTGCAGCAGTATTGCA
>JAOARS010000487.1 GCA_025210415.1 Marinifilum sp.
CCACAAATACTGGTGCTCCAAAGCAACATTACTCTCTCCAAAAGCGGCTGCAAAGATAAATGTTTTATTTTTACATGTCCAAATCTTTTTTGAAAAAAATTAAAAAATTCAAAATCGTAATCCCTTTAAAAACCCAATTGCGGATAAACCGCCATTCTCTCCAGAATTACTCTAACGCCATACCGTTGTAAAGCGGGTGCAAAGATAACGGATACTTTTCCTCTTTTCCAAATCGAAAAATCAAATTTTTTCTTAAAACTAGCCTAACAGACTGATAATCCGATGGAAAAAATTTCGGCGAAGGTAGTTTGGGGGTGATTTATCTTAGAATAAGGGAATCGATCGTGTAGAATGTAAAAATTCCTATACCTCCATCTACATTAGAATCTATTTTGGTTGGTACGGTAAAAGGATCAATATTTGCAGAATATGCATCATCAACAGATTCTCGAAATTCATAATAATCAGAGGTTATATGCAAAAGCTTAATTTTTAAATTCTTCCAAGTTTCAAAGTCTCCTCTTAAACTTACAATAATCTCTTCCTCAGCCCACAGTGAACCATCAAAATTTTCAATAATTAATTTTCTTTCTTTGTCACTTTCTCCTTCTGCAATTATTGTGAAATATTTCTGCTTGGTATTTAATGGCACATTAAAACTTACACAAACTTCATTACGAATTTCTTTTGCTTCCTTTATTGGAATAAACTCTACTGTGGGCGTAGTTGCTCTTATGTGTTCGCCATTTTTTGTTGTAACTTGAATTGTATAATTCCCAAGGTAATCAGCAGGAACAATATCAGAAGTTCCATAATTAAACACATAATTTGTTGTGTTATTTGCATTTAAAATATTAAGCAATTCCACTTCCTGATCATTTGATTTAATAAAAGCATCAGCATTCCAGGTCAGTTGTAATACAAGGTCATCCTGAAAACTGTTGGCTTCCATCAATCTCATTTCAAAATTCTTTCCCGGAGTTAGATAACATTCCATCATTAGCTTTTGTTCTATTTCAGGAAATTCAATGTCAGCATCATTATTTAGTACACATCCTGAAAATTGAAAACAAAACCAAATAAATATCAAATACTTGTTAATTGAATTCATAGGTATAATTAATTGTTGGTAAAAATGGAATCAATGCTTTTTGTTTGGGTAAAAATCGCCTGCTTCCATTTTCATTCTTTTCTGTATCGAAATAAATAAAGTATGGATTAGATCTGTTGTAAACATTATATACTCCGACAGAAAATATTGATCGGCCTTTTTTTTGAGTTTTAGAATATTTTAATGAAATATCTAAACGATGAGTTGATGGCATTCTTACATTATATCGCTTACCATATATGGGTACAATTTCGGAATCTGCAATTTCCGGCCCGGCTCCTTGTACCACAATTGCACCAATCGGAAAGCTAACCGATTGGCCTGAAGCATAACACCAGGATGCAGAACAAGAAAGTTTATCTGAAATTTGAAAGCGACTTAGAAAATTTATGGTGTGTTTTATATCATAAGGTGGATTAAACTTGCTTCCGTTGTTTATTTCTTCAAACTTACGCCAAGTATCCGATAAGGTATAAAACAAGCTTGTGTGTAATTTCTTTAAGTTCCAATCAATTTCTAATTCAATTCCCTTGGATTTTCCAACTCCAAAAAGAACTTCATCTTCCACTTTCTTAAATAATAAGTCCGTTCCATCGCTATAGTCAATAACATTCTTCATATCCTTAACAAAGGAAGAAACTCTAAAAACAAATCTGTTTGCCCATACTTTCTCTATACTTAATGCCAATTGATGAGCTTGTTCCGAAGGTATTTTTGAGTTTGAGGGATACCAAATATCGTTAGGAAGATTCATTCCATAGGTAGAAAGTAAGTGATTAAACTGATGAGTTACCCCATAATTTAAATTCAGAGTTAAATCTTCTTTCATTTTATAAGTGCAAGACAGGCGAGGTGAAAATTCATTTATCCAAGTATCTTGTTTGTAATAATTCAATCTTCCTCCGAAATTAAAAATCAGCTTTTTCAGAAATTCATATTTAAAATTTACATATGCTCCACAATAAGCAGCATTTTTATTGGAGTTATTTTCTTTCAAAACAACATCTGTATCGCTTAGCTTATTTTTGTATTGAAAATTAAATAAATCGAAAAACACTCCTCCGGATGTTTCAAGCTTTTCTGAGGTTTTCTGTACAAATTCCAATTTATTATTCCACACATTTGTTTTGCTATCAACTCTTAAAAGATTGTTGTGATCTCTGTTTAAGTCGAATTTATATGTTCCCAATCCGGAAATAAAATGAGCATTGAAGCTTGAGTTAGAATAATGCTTTACATGAAATCCAACAAACTGATTACTCCAATTTGTTATTAAGCGTTTATCATTCCCCTCTTTTAACAAATCCAACTTATCCGAACTTCGAAACATTTCAACTTCTGCAAACCAACGTTGGTTAATTTTTGAATGTAGTTTTAGCTGTAAATCTTGAAAGTTGTATTCAGGAAGTGGTGAAAAATCTTTCTTTCCATCATTTATTTTGTTGTATGATTTGGCAAATAAATCAAAGTAGGATCTTCTGATACCAAATAGAAATGAAACTTTATTATCCACAACAGGGCCTTCCAATGATAATCTGGATGATAACAAACCAATTCCCATTTTACCTGTTAATTTTTGTTTATTGCCGATTCTATTTTTTACATGAATAAAAGATGACAAGCTTCCTCCAAGTTTAGGATGATATCCATCTTTTACCAAATTTGCGCTTTCCAGTAAATCGGCATTAAAAGTACTTAGAATTCCTAACAGGTGGTTAGGGTTAAATATTGGCTGGCCATCTAATACAAAACTATTGTGCCCTCCTGAACCTCCTCTTACATTTAGTGCCGGATTTAATTCATTTGTTCTAATTACGCCAGGTTGAATTTCCAATATTTTAATAATATCAGTTTCGCCAAAGTGGGACGGAAGTTGCTCAATATCTTTTCTACTAAGAACCACAGAACTTAATGATGGAGAATTTCTCTTTCTTTGATAGGCTGAAATATTTACATTTTTTAACTTTACTTGTAAAGGAACTAATTCAAAAGTACAATGTGTCTCATTTTCCTTTATCCAAACAATCTTGTCATTGTAGGATACATGTCTTAATAAGAATCTTGCAGAATCTTTTACTACAGATTCTAACTGAATAATTCCTTTGGGGTTACTTACTGCATGAGATTTTAAA
>JAOARS010000488.1 GCA_025210415.1 Marinifilum sp.
AAAGTAAAACGCTTCATTGCAGTAACAGTAAGGTCTTTGTCAGCATCAGCAAGATATTGCTTAACTGATTTCTTACCATCTTTTACAAAATCTTGGTTCAACAAAGTCACTTCTTTGAAGAATTTACCTAAACGGCCTTGAGCAATTTTATCAAGAATTTGTTCTGGTTTACCTTCAAGACGAGCTTTTTCTTTACCAATCTCCAACTCTTTAGCTACAACGTCAGCAGGAACTGCATCTTCGTTAATAGCAATAGGAGCCATAGCTGCTGCCTGCATAGCAACGTCTTTACCCATTTGTTCTTCAACTTCTTTGTTGAAACCAATTAAAGTCGCCAATTTGTTACCTGCGTGGATATATGCAACTGCGTTTTCAGCTTCGATTGTTTCGTATGTACTTAAATCGATTTTTTCGCCGATAACACCAGTTTGCTCAGTAACATGCGCTTCAACTGTTCTACCATCCATTTCCAAAGCTTTTAAAGCTTCTAAATCCGCTGGCTTGTTTGCCAAAGCAGTATCAAGGATCTGAGTAGCGAATGCTACAAAGTTTTCATTCTTTGCTACGAAGTCAGTTTCGCAGTTCAAAGTAATCAAAGCACCTCTTTTCTTATCTTCAGAAACTTTTGCTAATACAACACCTTCAGTTGCTTCTCTGTCGGCACGTTTGTTAGCAATTGCCATACCTTTTTTACGAATGATTTCTACTGCTGCATCAAAATCTCCTTCTGCTTCAGTAAGAGCTTTTTTACAATCCATCATTCCTGCGCCAGTTGCTTTACGCAATTTGGCTACGTCTGCTGCTTTAATAGACATGATATATCGAATTTTTTTGTGTGAATAAATTACTCCTTATCATTCTTCTTTTCTGCTTCAGTAGCTGGAGCTTCTGGTGCAGCTGGAGCTTTTTCTTCTTTGGCTGCTGCCTTTTTGATCTTAGCTGATTTCTTATCTGCAGATTCTTTTTCTTTCTCTACTTTTCTTTCAGCTAAACCGTCTTTAATAGCTCCGGTAACTTTATCAAGGATAATAGAAATTGAGTTAGAAGCATCATCATTCGCTGGAATTACGAAATCAACACCTTCCGGGCTTGAGTTAGTATCTACCATAGCAAATACAGGAATTCCCAAACGGTTAGCTTCTTTAACTGCGATGTATTCTTTCATTACATCAACTACAAACAAAGCTGCTGGCAATCTGGTCAGATCAGCAATAGAACCTAAGTTCTTTTCAAGCTTAGCTCTCTGACGAGAGATTTGTAGTTTTTCTCTTTTAGAAAGGTGGTTGAAAGTTCCATCAGACTCCATTTTGTCGATTGATGTCATTTTCTTAACTGCCTTTCTGATGGTAGGGAAGTTAGTTAACATACCACCTGGCCAACGCTCAGTTACATATGGCATGTTTACAGCACTTACTTTTTCTGAAACGATAGCTTTAGCTTGCTTTTTCGTTGCAACAAAAAGAATTTTTCTACCTGATTTAGCAATTTGTCTTAATGCTGCAGAAGCATCATCAACTTTAACCGCTGTTTTGTGTAGGTCTATAATGTGGATTCCGTTACGCTCCATGAAAATATAAGGAGCCATTTTAGGATTCCATTTTCTTGTTAAGTGACCGAAGTGACATCCGGCTTCTAACAATTCTTCAAATGTAGTATTTGACATTTTTTTGTTTTTTTAATCGTTTACATTCATTTTATGGCAATTGTCAAGTAGTTCTTATAAAGAAGTCTTAACAATTTAGATACTAAACCTGCCACAAAAACATTAACGTTTACTAAATTGAAATCTTTTACGTGCTTTAGGCTGACCTGGCTTCTTACGTTCAACCTCACGAGGATCACGTGTCATGAAACCTGCAGTTCTTAGAGCAGATTTTGATTCAGCATCAATTTTTACTAGAGCTCTAGCAATAGCCAAACGAAGTGCTTCTGCTTGACCTTTTACACCACCACCATCAAGGTTTACTTTGATGTCGTACTTATCAGCAACCTCAAGAAGGTTTAATGGCTGAGTAACGATGTATTGTAGAGTTCCGGTAGTAAAGTACTCTTTAAGCTCTTTTTTATTGATGGTAATCTGACCCTTACCTTCGCTAACGTATACACGAGCAACTGCTGCTTTTCTACGTCCGATAGCATTAATTACTTCCATACCTCTTATTTAATAGTGTTTAAATCTAATTTCTTTGGCTGTTGTGCTTCGTGCTTGTGCTCACCACCTACGTATACGTAAAGGTTAGTGTAAAGCTTTCTACCTAAACGGTTTTTAGGAAGCATACCTTTTACAGCTTTTTCAATCAATCTCTCTGGGTGCTTTGCCATAAGGTCAGCAGGAGATTTAATTCTTTGTCCACCAGGGTGTCCTGTGTAAGAGAAATACTGACGGTCAGTCATTTTGTTTCCAGTTAAACGAACCTTTTCAGCATTAATAATAACCACGTTGTCTCCACAATCAACATGAGGAGTGTAGTTAGGCTTGTATTTACCTCTAAGCAGTTTAGCTACTTTTGAAGCAAGTCTACCCAACACTTCATTTTCTGCATCAATAACAACCCACTCTTTGTTAGCAGTTGCTTCGTTAGCAGAAACGGTTTTGTAACTTAATGTATCCACTTCTAAAACTTTTAATAATTAATACTTTAATACAATTATTCCAATTTGGCTTGCAAAAGTACAAGAATCTCCTAAATACACCAATTTTTTTCTTGATTAATTGATGGATACTTAATCAGTTGTGGATAATCGGGATGATGTGGAGTGATTAAGTGTATCAAAAAATCAAAATTGATATATTACCCATTATTGAATTTGGTACTTGCTAAGGGTAGTCAAATCAACATCTTGGGGAGGGATTCGTTCTCAGGAAAGCCCATCGTCACAATTTCACTGCAAAAGTATGAAATAATTTTTGCTTCACCTTTAATTTTCATTCTTTTTTTATTTCAAAATAATTTCTGATTGTTTGATACGCAGTTGGTAAGGTATGGAATTGTTATTTTTGTGAATTGTTTTATTTCGAATTGGATGATAATGAAAGAAAAATTAGGGAAAGAATTTTTTAATCGGGATATAAAAATAGTTGCTGAGGAGTTAATTGGAAAGTTGCTTGTACGTAATCAATTCAATGGTAAAATCGAAAAATATAGAATTACTGATATTGAAATGTATATTGGTGAAGAAGACTTGGCTTGTCATGCTTCGAAAGGAAGAACAGCAAGAACGGAAGTGATGTATGCAGATGGAGGTATGGTGTATGTATATTTGATTTATGGCATGTATTGGTTGCTTAATATTGTAACAGGATGTAAAGGTAAGCCACAAGCCATTTTAATTCGGGGAGTAGTAAATATTGATGGTCCGGGTAGAGTAGGGCGTAAGCTTAAACTGGATAAGAGTTTTTATGGCGAAGATTTAACAAGTTCTCAAAGAATATGGCTAGAGGATGATGGTTTTGAATGTACTTTTGCCCGCCATCCTCGCATTAATATTGATTATGCTGGCGATATCTGGAAAAATAAACTTTATCGCTTTGTGATGATTGAATAATATAAACGCTAAGACACAAAAAGAACGTGTGAGATTTGCAATAATTTTTTTTAATTATTGAGAAGCTGTTTAAATTTTATCCTTACACATTTTTAGAGTTATACCGATTGTATAATGATACCAAATAATCAATATAACTCACTTCATTTTCAAAATGGCATTATTAGAAACGTGATTGATGAAATAGAACCATTCCAATTTATCTGCTATATCAGCGAACAAATCAGCGTGAATTTGCAAGAAATGATTTTATGCAAATTTTCGCAAATAAGCGGAAGAGTTAAACCAATACGTAATTAATTCCATTTCACTTTCTTTAGAAAGAAATCGCCGTTAATTCTCAAGTAGATAGCAGCAGCCCAATTCTCTTTAGAATTTTTTAAATCGTAGTAAACATCAATTTTACCGCCAAAATGAATTCCATTGGCAATTTTATGCTCATGGTAATAATTCAAAGTTGCCAGTTCTCTCCTGTCTTCAAAGTAACCAGGAGTATCAATTGCTACTGATTGGAATAGTTTCGACCCTCGCGATGAAGCAAAGTGATAGGCATTCCAGTATCCAAGATTTAAGTGTGAATTTTTGGTTGTGAATCCAATTTGCGGATAGAGAGCATGTCCTTTATCGAAAATAAATTCTTGTTTCGAAGAGTTGTCGGAAAAATAGTAAGCCATTGCTTTTACATACCATGATTTAATTCCGAAGTTTTCAATTTGTTTTTCGAAAACCAATCCAGATCCATAATTGGCTACGGTTTGAACAGTTCCATCCGAACCATCAATTTCACCACCACGATGTGTTATAATTGTTTCCAATGGAATGGATAGGTTGAACCTTTGAGATTGATTGAGTTTCCAGTTGCCAAACAAACCAAAAGTAAATCTTTCCTGAAACGGATCATTCTCAAGAATAAACTGTTCCCAGTTGATCCAGGTTTGAAATTGAAAGCTATTGGTGTTGTATAGAAACTGGAAGCCATTTTCGGCAGTCTCCATAAAATATCTTTCAGGCTCGAATATGGGCTCCGATAAATTGTGATTGTTGTTCTGATTTAAACTTCCCATTATAAACTCAATCTTATCAGATGGTTTATAAATTGCTGAAAAAACAGGTTCTGATTCAGTAAAATTTTCTCTGCCAGAATATTTTTGTAAACGAACGCCAGCTTCAATTCTAAAGTTAGAGCTAGGGGAATAAACCAATTTTGGTGTTGCTACATAACCAATCCAGGTTGCACCTTCTGAAAACTCACCATTGTATTCATTGTTCTTTACAAAATTCAGGTTTTCAAAGCGCAGAAAAAGCTTATTGCTATTTGCCTGATTGAATTCTTTATGGTGAACATATGGTGATTTAATTTGTCCAAATGACTGATGTATTATAGTTGTAAGGGACAAAATCGATATGAGAACACTTAATTTTTTCATGTGTTTATATTTTCTTTCAAAGGCTATACGGAACTTTCAAGAGGGTTTAATCCTTCTTTTTTGTAAAAACAGAATAATTAAATTTATCGGCATTATACCAATAATCA
>JAOARS010000489.1 GCA_025210415.1 Marinifilum sp.
GGCAAGTTCTTTGAAAAAATCATCTTCATCCAATCTTCACTTTAAAAATTCTTCAAAATATCCCGATATTCTTTCAGAGTTTTTAAAGCTAATCTTAAATAAATCTGATTTTCTGTGATAGATATTTTTAATCGAAATCAGGTTATTATTAAATTCAAATTTAATTAAACACTATGCATCATCGCTTATTTTATTAGTTTTGCAATGTAATAAATGGAACCAAAATGACGGATAAAGCAAAAAAAGCATTACATGATAAATTAGTATCAGGACTACAGTCATCAGATGCTAAAGTAGTTACCGAATCGATAAATCAACTTAGAGAAGAAGGACAATTGGAAGATATTGTAATTTTGTTTGATTTATTAATGAAAAGTAAGGATGATGACCTTAAAGATACAATTTTAAAGTTTTTAGCAGATGTTAAAGAGAAGAAGGCTGATAAAATTTTTATTGATGCCATTCTTAACAAGAAATATAAAACAATTCGAAAGGATTTAACAGGTATTTGTTGGCAATCAAGTATCGATTTCACTAAGCATGTTGAGGTTTTTACAGATTTGCTTGTAAATTCAGATTTTGAAACTGCATTTGAGGCTTTTACTGTTATTGAAAACTTTACCGGGAAAATAGATGCTGACAAAAAAGCTGAAGAGCAAAATAAGTTAAAGGATGCTATTCCAAATGCTTCTGAAGAAATTAAAGGAATGATTCATGAATGTATACACATTCTTGATCAATTTTAAAAAGGAAAGGCTGCCTTCAAAGAGACAGCCTTTTTTCTTTAATATTCCGGAAGTAAAAATGAAACACTTACGCCTCCTTCTTCAAGATTTTCAACATCAACCTTGGCTTTATGCAGGTCCATAACCAATTTAACCACAACCAGCCCCGGAGTAAATCGCTTGAATTCATCGGTGTGTTCAGTTCTTTCCAAATCGAAGAATCGGAAAGTATAATTAACTTCACCTTCGGCAAAATGGGTTCCGACATCTTTAACAAAGATCTTAATTTTATTTCCCGTTAACTCTGCACCAACATAAACAGTAGAACGAGATGGTGTATTGGTAATTGCATTTTCCAGAATCTTCTCCATGCAAATATCCAACAAGCGTTCGTCGCCACGTACAATATAATTTTTAGGAATATCAATCTTTAGTTTTACTTTACGTTCATTTATCAAACTTCTTAATTTATCTGTACTTGATTTTACAATTTCATACACCGGTATTCCTACAACTTTCATTTCGTAACGATCAAATCTTAATGCCGAAAGCAACAAGGCAATGTCCGATACTCCAATCAGCTTTTCAACAGCTTGCTTGATGAATCGTACATATTTTAAGTAGGTTTTATTTTTAATCGAGAATTCCAACATGTCAACAAAACCAACAATTCCATTTAAAGGTTCACGCAATTCTGTAGACATTAAGGAAAGAAAATCGTTTTTTGCATCCTCCAGTTTCGACAGTTGAAGATTGGCCTCCTGCAAACTATTATTTACTTCCTGCAATTCCATTGTTCTGGCAGCCACACGTTCTTCCAATTGTAAATTCATGAATGTTAAAGATTCATTTTTGTGCTTTAATTCAAGATGTGTATTTACTCTCGCAATTAATTCCTGAGGATTGAATGGCTTGGTAACATAGTCTTGAGCCCCTGTTTCGAACCCTTTCACAATGTCTTCGCTATCAATTTTGGCAGTTAAATAAATAACTGGAATATCTTTGGTCTTATCTTTAGATTTTAAATATTTACAAACTTCATATCCATCCATCTCAGGCATCATGATGTCTAAAAGGATCAAATCAAAACTATCTGCAACACAAAGCATTATCGCATCTTTACCACTCGTGGCATATTGAACTTCGTAAGAGGGATCGGAAAGAATTGCTTGCAAAACTTTTATATTTTCGGGGATGTCATCAACGATAAGAATACGATGTTTCTTCATTGCTAAATTTTTGTTTGAAAGGGTTTTTAGTTGTAAAAATTGAATTGATTACGCACAAGTGAATAAGGGGCTTTTTGCAATCAAAGCATAAATATAACATATTTAATTCTAAGATTCCATAAGAAAGGATGAAAAACTAATTCTAAATGATGAATGAATTTATATGAATCAAGAATTGAAGCTTTATTAAAGCTAGTAACCTGAGTTCGATTAAAAATATTGTCACAGTTTGCAATGATTTTGAGTAGAAAAATTCTCAAATTTCCGAAGGAATATCGGGATATTTCGAGGGGATTTGAGGAAATTTATGCCAAAAGCAGGCAAATTCTTTGAAAAAATCATCTTCATCCAATCTTCACTTTAAAAAATCTTAAATAAATCTGATTTTCTGTGATAGATATTTTTAATCGAAATCAGGTTAGTATTATAAGTGCTTAAAGTACCTAACTTACTTAAAGTTGACAAGGTTTAAATTTTTCTATTCCAAAGAAAATGATCATTGACCAATAGTTCATGTTGCACTATTTGAAGTCTTATGCCATGAAGTTTGGACGTTGGTTTGGAAATTTGGATTTCTTCTTCCGAGGTTAAGTTGTTTAAACAATTATCTCAAAATTGTGAATGGAAAATTTACCAAAGGAAATAGCCAGAAGCTATTAAGAGCGGTGTAGCCGACAATTGATTAAAATGACACAAGAGCTACTAGAAAAAGGTGACCAAGAAAATGCCGCTAAAGTTTTGAGGTTTTGTTTTTGCAATTCATGAAATGGTGTGTTGTTTTTTGCATCGAAAGTTAGGTGCTGATTATTTAAAGTGATGTTCGATATTATTGCTGGTATATGAGGAGGTTGCTTTGTTCCCGATACTCGGAACAGGCTATACTTCTTCGCAATGACAGTTTATATATAATGCGAATCAAGAGTTAAAAGTACTTAAAGTTTAAAGTGCCTTAAGCCCCAATTATGCATTAAGGTATTGAAAAGGAGGGCCAAGGTTTTCCACTTTTACAAATATGCCATCGAGCCACGGCCTTCTATTTGCGTTTAAGGCTATCTTCAATACCTTCTTGTTAGCGTGCTTTACGCTCCATGCTCCTAATGCAAAGCAATAGACTTTCAGAGTTGCCA
>JAOARS010000046.1 GCA_025210415.1 Marinifilum sp.
AATACGGAACTCACAGAGTGCTTGAACCAAAGGGCACTCTTCCACAACCAGCTCAAAAGCTGGATAACACAATGTCGATTTACGACAATGAGCTTTTAATTGATGTTCAAACTTTGAATATCGATTCAGCTAGTTTTACGCAAATCAAAGGTGCTTGCGATGCCGATACTGCTAAAATGGAAGAAATGATTCTTTCAATTGTAGGTGAAAGAGGTAAAATGCAAAATCCGGTTACAGGTTCGGGTGGAATGTTAATTGGTACCATCAAAGAAGTTGGTCCAAACTTTCCAAATCAGAACCTAAAGGTTGGTGATAAGATTGCAACATTGGTATCTCTATCATTAACTCCATTAAAAATCAACGAGATCAAAAACATTAATGTTTCAAATGATCAGGTTGATGTTGATGCTGAGGCAATCTTATTTGAAAGTGGTTTATACGCAGTTCTTCCTACCGATATTCCTGAAAAATTGGCTTTGGCAGCTTTAGATGTTGCTGGTGCACCTGCTCAGGTTGATCGTTTGGTGAAAGAAGGCGACACTGTTTGTATCATCGGTGGTGGTGGTAAATCAGGTGTTCTTTGTTGTTACCAGGCAATGGAAAAAGTTGGGCCTAAAGGAAAAGTAATCGTTGTTGAATATTCTGAAGAGAATGCACAACGTATTAAAGATCTTGGTTTAGCTCACGAAGTATTGATTGGCGATGCAACTGATGTAATGGATATTTACACAAGAGTAACTGAAATCGCTGGTGAAGAAGGTTGCGATGTTGTAATCAACAATGTAAATGTAGCTTCTACTGAAATGTCATCAATCTTGATTACAAAAGACAGAGGATGCGTTTATTTCTTCTCAATGGCAACTTCGTTTACCAAAGCAGCTTTAGGAGCTGAAGGTGTTGGTAAAGATGTTGACATGATTGTAGGTAATGGTTATGCAATCGGGCATGCCGACCTAACTTTAGACATAGTAAGAAAATCAGAAGGTATTAGAGAGCTGTTCGAAAAATTGTACGTGTAATGACTAACAACAATAGAAGAAAAGAATTATTTCCAGAGGTGACCGATATTCAGTGGAACGATTGGAAATGGCAGGTGAGAAATCGTATTGAAACTTTAGACCAACTAAAGAAATACATTCACCTAACCGAAGAAGAGGAAGAAGGCGTTAAGAAGTCATTGGAAACTTTGCGTATGGCAATTACTCCATACTATTTGACTTTAATTGATCCTGAAAATCCCAATTGCCCGGTTCGTAAGCAGGCAATTCCTACAGGAGCAGAGGTTCACAAAGCTGATGCTGACTTGTTGGATCCATTGCATGAAGATGAGGATTCACCAGTTCCAGGACTAACTCACCGTTATCCGGATCGTGTATTGTTCCTGATTACAGACATGTGTTCGATGTATTGTCGTCACTGTACTCGTCGTCGTTTTGCAGGACAGTCTGATGCTTCAACTCCACAAGATAATATTGAGAAGGCAATTGAATACATTGCAAATACTCCTCAGGTTCGTGACGTTGTACTTTCTGGTGGTGATGCATTATTGATCAGCGATGATAAATTAGAGTATATCATCAGCAGATTGAGAGATATTCCTCACGTTGAGATTATTCGTATTGGTAGCCGTACTCCGGTTGTATTGCCACAACGTATTACAGAAGGTTTGGTGAATATGTTGAAAAAATATCATCCGATTTGGTTGAATACTCACTTCAATCACTCAGATGAAATTACTCCGGAAGCCGAGGAAGCTGTAGCACGTTTGGCTAATGCTGGTGTACCATTGGGTAACCAATCGGTATTGTTAAAAGGAATTAACGACTGTGTTCATGTAATGAAAAAGTTGATGCATAACTTGGTGAAAAATCGTATTCGTCCATATTACATTTATCAGTGCGATCTTTCTATGGGACTAGAGCATTTTAGAACTCCGGTATCAAAAGGTATCGAAATTATCGAGAACCTTCGTGGTCATACTTCTGGTTTTGCTGTTCCAACTTTCGTGGTAGATGCTCCAGGTGGTGGAGGTAAAACTCCGGTTATGCCTCAATATGTTGTTTCGCAAAGTCCGGGAAAGGTAATTTTGAGAAACTTCGAAGGGGTAATTACTACATATTCTGAGCCTACTCATTATGACCACACATGTACTTGTCCTGATTGTATCGAGAAAGAAAAGCACGAAGGTGTGGCTTCATTATTACATGGTGAGAAATTGGCTCTTGAACCTGATCATTTGGCAAGAAAAGAAAGAAACAAAAAGACTGATGCCCTTTCTTAAGGACATAGAAAAATATAAAAGTCTTTCAATTGTTGGACTTGAAAAGAATACCGGTAAAACCGAGTGTTTAAATTACGTGCTGTCTCGATTAAGAGACAGCCGTAAACAAATTGCACTTACTTCTATTGGTATCGATGGTGAAAGCCGCGATCAGGTCAAACAAACCCATAAACCTGAAATTGAGCTAAGCGAAGGAATGATGTTCGTGACCTCAGAAATTCACTATGCCAAGCGCAAATTGTTTTCTGAAGTGATAGATGTTTCCAATCAAACCACAAGTTTGGGAAGACTGGTAACAGCCAAAACAGTTCATTCCGGGAAAGTAATGTTATCAGGGCCTGCAAGTAATGCTGAAATCATCAGTTTAATTGCAGATTTAAAAACAAAAGGTGTTGATCTAACCATCGTTGATGGTGCCTTATCTCGAAAGAGTCTTGGATCACCTGCCGTAACAGATGCCATGATATTGGCTACAGGAGCGGCTTTATCAGCAAATATTCCACAATTGGTTTTCAAAACCCAATATGTGTATGATTTGATTCAACTTACGGAGATTGAATCGGAACTGAAGCAAAATTTATTGGGAATTGATAAGGGAATATGGGCAATTACTGATTCTGGTGAAGTAAAAGATACTGGGATAAGTTCTGTTTTAATGATCAAAAAGGAGAAGGACAAACTTTTTCAGTTTGGGACCGATTTTTTTGTGAGTGGAGCAATAACGGACCAGTTTCTTGACTTCTTGAAAAATCAGAAACAGGTTGATAAAATTAGATTAATTATCAGAGACTTTACAAGAGTCTTTGCAAATCCTGAAACCTACTATTCATTTATAAAAAAGGGTGGTAGAATTCAGGTTTTAGATAAAGCCAATTTGCTTGCGATTACCATTAACCCGGTATCGCCAGATGGGTACAGATTAAATTCAGATGAATTAAAACTGGCTTTGGAATCGAGATTACAAGTGCCGGTTTACGATGTTAAAAGAATAAGTAGTAAATGAGTGAATTTGTGAATGAGTAAATGTGGTTTCAAAATGAGTAAGAATTTACCAGCGGAAATCATAAGAATCATAAAAATCAGCGTCTAAAAACAATGCAGTTTCGTAAAGCCATATCAGAAATTAAAGGATTACAATATCTAAGCGAAGCCTTGGATTTGCAATCGCCAATGGGTAAAAGATACTTGTTGGATACTGAAATGTTGTGCAATGAAACGAATTTAAATATTGAGTTTGAATTGATGGATAAAATGATCGAATCAATTCAAGCCGATGAAAAGCTGATTTCTGATATTCAAAGTAAACTTTCTCACTTGCGTGATATTCTTGGTACTGTGCGAAACCTAAAAGCTAATTTGATTTTGGATGATATTGAATTGTTCGAAATCAAGTCTTTTGCATTTTATTGCGATGCAATACTCAACTTGCAAAGGGATTTGAAGCATCAGGTAATAAACCTTCCAAACTTGTCTGCTTTGGTTGATATACTTGATCCTCAAAATTCAGGGATTCCTTCTTTTTACATTTACGATGAGTATTCGGAAGAATTGGCCGAGGCTAGAAAGAACTTAAGAATTGCCAAATCAGAAAATGGAAATTCGGAAGTGAAGCTTGAGGAATTGTTTGACAAGGCTCAAAGCTTAGAAGCTAAGGTAAGAGAAGAATTGTGCGATAAGATTCGAGTTTACTCTGGTGAATTAAGCTATGCATTGCGTCAGGTTGCCCATCTCGATTTATTAATTGCGAAGTCGAAGCAGGTAATTCAATTGAATTTTAATCGTCCTGAATTGGTAAAGGAAAATACAGCTTACATTGGAATGTTTCATCCAATGATTCAATCTGAACTGGAAAAACAGAACAAGAGATATCAGGCAATTGATATCGAATTAGAAAAATCTGTTTGTTTGATTACAGGTGCAAATATGGCAGGCAAAACCGTTGTTTTAAAAACATTGGCTCTTTGTCAGTACCTATGTCAGTTCGGATTTTTTGTTCCTGCTTCAGAAGCTAAAATCAGTTTGGTAGATCAAATCATGTTATCGGTAGGAGACGAACAGTCAGAAATGAATGGATTGTCTTCCTTCGCATCAGAGATGATGAATGTGAACCACATGATTGAAGTCTCGCAAAACACACCAAATATTTTGGTATTGGTTGATGAATTGGCAAGAACAACCAACCCGATAGAAGGATTGGCAATTGTGAATGCAATAGCCGATATATTCTATCAAAACAAGATTCGAAGTGTGATAACAACACACTATAGCGGATTGAACTCTTATTTCAGAAAGTTACGTGTTAAAGGTCTGGATAAGGATTTAGGTGATAAAAATATCACCCAAAACAATATAAACAGTTACATGGATTATTCGTTGGTTGAGGACAA
>JAOARS010000490.1 GCA_025210415.1 Marinifilum sp.
GACACCTATATTGATGGAATAAAAAAATATCAGAAGAAATTTGGAAGCGATGTAATGCCATCGGAAGCAAAACAGAAGGTTGAGATCATGTATAACAACATCAATATTTTTAAACGCTTATTTCCTTACTATCTGCTGATTGGTTTTTTCCTGATTATTTTTCTGGTAACACATATTTTACGTCCTAACTTTCCAATAAAATGGGTAGTTGGAATAGCCATGTTGATACTGGGAATTGGTTTTATACTGCATACAGGAGGATTAGCTGCTCGTTGGTACATTGCAGGTCGTGCACCTTGGAGCAATGGTTTTGAAACAATGACTTTTATTGCCTGGGGGTGTTTGCTGGCAGGATTTATCTTTGCAAAAAAATCGAAGTTGGCTCTTGCAGCAACCGCAGTATTGGCTGGTTTGTTCTTGTTTGTAGCTCATCTAAGTTGGATGAATCCGGAAGTTACCAACCTGGTACCTGTGTTAAAATCTTATTGGCTGACCATTCATGTTGCCATTATTACTTCGAGTTATGCATTTTTGGCTTTGGCTGCAATATTAGGAATGATCAACCTAACGCTATATATTCTTCAGAATAACAAAAACAAAGATGTTATTGCTGAAAATGTAGTTGATTTAAGCCGCATTAGCGAAATGACCATGACCATTGGTTTGTATTTTCTTACCATTGGTACTTTTCTTGGTGGTGTTTGGGCCAACGAATCGTGGGGACGCTACTGGGGCTGGGATCCGAAAGAAACCTGGGCACTGGTTAGCATTTTGGTATATAGCTTTGTACTGCACATGCGTTTTATTCCCGGCTTAAAATCAATTTATGCTTTTAATATTGCATCGGTATGGTCATACAGTTCAATTCTGATGACTTACTTTGGTGTAAACTATTACCTTGCCGGATTACATTCTTATGCAAAAGGCGACCCTGTACCAATACCAACATGGGTATATTATACGGTTGCAATTTTATTTGCATTAAGTATGATTGCCTACTTTAATTACAAAAAATACAATTATGAGCCTGAAACAAAAGAGGCTTAAACAACAACATCATATCGTTAATTATATGGGAGGCGCAAGTGTTTGTGCCTCTTTTTTATTTTCTTAGAATGAGATGATTTTCAGTGATAATCATTAACTTGAGAATAAATTAACGTGAGTTCGATGTAAGAAATTGACTGAAGATTTTAATTTACCGATTGTTATATTGAATTTAATACTTACTGTTTAGGCTTAGATCGAACTCACGTTAATATTATATCGATTATTAAAATAACTCCATGAAAAAACGATTTCAGTTACTTGTATCACTTAGTGTACTTTCACTACTTTTAATTGGTTTTTTTTCCTACTCTATTTGGGTAAAGAAAATTGTTTACAACAACCTAAAGGAACAAGCCCTTCAGGATAATCTCACCATTGGTGAATCGATATTTGGAATGCTTGAGAAAACAGGAGCAAATAATAGCGATACAGATTTATTTATTCGCATGATACAAGAAACAAGCGATGTGATGAAATTACCAAACAAAGGATACATTTGCATGGTTGATTCTACCGGAAACTTACTTGCAGCTCCTGGCCTTAAAGGCGATGAAAAAATTAACCTTACCAATTCGTCATTTACTACTTCTGATGAAAGCAGGAAATTAAGTTTCGACGATTTTTATGAATTGGATCTTTTTAATGGATATTATAAAAGTAAAAGGCTTAACAACTTAGATATTATTGTTGGAATGAAGCATAAATTCACGGGTTATAAGCTACTGATTCATCAGAATGCACAAATAATTAAGCAAAAAGCCAAAAGTAAATCGATGCCATTGTTTTGGGTAGGAATTGGTTTTGCATTGATACTGTCGGCATTGGCTTATTATATTATTAACAAGCAGGTTAAAACCTATCAGTTAAAAATTTACGATCAAAACTTAGCCCTAACACAAATCAACATAGAGATTAAAGAGAAGAATAAAGTTCTGCGAAAAAAAAATGAACAACTGGAAGAATTAGCAGATGAAAAAGATGGATTGTTAAGCATAATGGCTCATGATCTTAAAAATCCGCTTGGTGGAATGGAAAGCGTAGTCAGTTTGGTTGAAAATGCCGGTAAATTAAATAAAAAACAAGAAGAGTATTTCTCGTTGCTGGAACAGCAGGTGAAATCGGCCAGAAACCTAATCCACGATGTTTTGGAAATGAATAAGCTTGAAAATGATACTGCTGATTTAAAAAAGGATGCGATTGATTTGGTTGATTTTTTAGTTTCTAAAAAGAAAAGTTTTGAACCTATTGCAAGCAAAAAAGATATTGAGTTGAATTGTATTTGCAAGGAAGACTCTTTATGGATTACTACCGGGGTGAATGAACTGAATAGAATTGTAGATAACCTGTTGTCGAATTCGATTAAATACTCGCCCATTGGCAAAACAGTAAACATTCAATTGGAGAAAAACACCAACGCAATTGCCTTACATTTTATAGATAAAGGCAAAGGAATACCTGAAAAAGAAATGCCAAAACTATTCAGGAAATTTAGCAAATTAAGTACAAGGCCAACAAACGAGGAATCATCTACCGGATTAGGACTTTACATTGTAAAGGTTTTAGCAGGACGAATTGATGCAAACATAGATGTGAAAAGTGAAGTGGGAATTGGAAGTTGCTTTAGTTTAATAATACCAACTAGTACAGGTTCAATATAGTACCGATTGTATATTAATGCAAATCATCACCTTTACTCTGTGTTCCTCGGCGACCTTCGTGGTGAATAGTTTTTTGAAATGACAATGAAACCACAGAAGTCGTATGCTTGAAAAATAAAACTACAGAGAAGCACGGAGTATCACAGGGATTTAATTATTTCTTGGAGAAAAATTGAACGATTTCCTTGCTGTTACTTAGCAAATTGAAATTGATACTGCTTTATAAATGTCTACAGCATTTATCATCACCTTTACTCTGTGTTCCTCGGTGACCTCAGTGACCTCAGTGGTGAATAGTTTTCAGAAATGACAATGAAACCACAGAGAAGTACAGAGTATCACAGAGGTTTAATTGTTGGGATAAAATAGAGGTATAAAAAAA
>JAOARS010000491.1 GCA_025210415.1 Marinifilum sp.
ATTGTTTTACATTTTTTCTATCCATCCGTTCAGCCAAATCCGAATAAAACTCTATTTCATTCATTTCATTATCAATAGCATAATCGATAATCTCCTCGAAAGTTCTAAATATTTTCATCTAATCTTTTGTTTTGATGTTTACAACCACATTAACTTACCCAATTATACCAAATGCGATAATAAATAGGCTAAAATAAAAAATAGCGTATTTTGATCTTATTTCAAGACAAAAGAGTAAAGCATAGTTGTTCTACGTCGCATCTTTTTAACGAAGAATAAGGGCAAAAAAAGCTGTTTTTATAGTTCATTTATTGTCGGTTTTGGCATTACATATCATTTAAAAAGTATCAAATCAATAAGTTACGAAATAATCCCAAAAATGTCATTACACTTCGTCATAATAACAATCAGAAATTAAAAAAAGCCGCTACAAAAAGTAACGGCTTCAATTTCATCCAGATATTATTCTAGTTTTCTGTCAAAATATTATTATCATATTCTATTTCGAATCTCAATTTGTGTTTTGCTTCTTCCTGAGCCAACATCAAGAATAAATCTTTCGATGTAGCATCGCTTGCAGCAGCAGCCAAATCCATATACAATTTAAAAGCAGCTTTTTCTTTTTTCATTGCAATGGTCAAAGCTTCCTGATAAGTAATATTTGTTTTCTCTGTATCAACATCAACCAAATAATCGCCAATTTTTAAATCAGCAACTTTCTCGGTTGACATGTTGTACTCCTTACCATTTTTAATTGCTTCCAGTTTTGTTCTATGTCCGATTTCTTCTAAAGCATATTGTTCGAACGTATCTTTCATTTCCTGATGTTCCATTTTCTCTGCCAGAGCAGTATAGAAATCAGCAGCCATTTGTTCTTCATTAATGGCAAAATCCAGAATATCTTCAAGAGATTTAAATTCTTTCATAACCTTGATATTTTAGTAGATTGTGTCCTTCTTCCACATAGATGAATATCTATGCACAAAATCATCATTCGCTACAGTAAGTTGATAATATATACCTGCTTGGAATACAAATAAAATTTATTCTACAGTATTTTCTGACAGGTATTTCTCTTTCAAATAAATGTTCATATTAGCAGCTGCCTTTCGACCATCTCCCATTGCTAAAATTACAGTAGCTCCACCACGTACAATATCACCACCTGCAAATACTTCCGGAAGAGAGGATTGCATTTTATCTTTAACAACCTCAATTGTTCCCCATTTGGAAACATCTAAACCTTCAACAGAATTTGGAATCAGTGGATTAGGAGAAACACCAACAGCAACCACCACCACAGTTGCATCAATATTAACTTCCGATCCTTCAATAGGAACAGGTCTTCTACGTCCGGATGAATCAGGCTCGCCCAGTTCCATTTTCTGAACTCTAACCTGCTTAACACGGCCATTCTCATCCGGAATATACTCGATTGGATTGGTTAATGTTAAGAATTCAACTCCCTCTTGTTTGGCATGATGTACCTCTTCAACACGAGCAGGCATCTCTTCTTCTGAACGACGATAAACAATCATAGCTCTTTCAGCACCTAAACGCTTTGCCGTACGAACCGAGTCCATAGCCGTGTTACCACCACCAACTACAACTACATTCTTACCTCGAAGTACAGGAGTATCTGAGTTTTCATCATCAGCTCCCATTAAATTTACACGAGTCAAATACTCATTCGAAGATAAAATACCATTGGCGTTTTCACCAGGAATATTCATAAATCTTGGTAAACCAGCACCAGATCCAACGTAAAATGCCTTATAACCTTCTTCTTTCAAATCTTCCAACGAAGCTGTTTGTCCAACAATAAAATTGGTTACAAACTCCACTCCCATCTGACGCAAATTGTCAATCTCAACATCAACAACTGCATTTGGCAATCGGAATTCAGGAATACCATATTTTAGTACCCCACCAATTTCATGCAGAGCTTCGAATACGGTTACATCGTAACCCAACTTAGCCATGTCGCCAGCAAATGCCAAACCAGAAGGGCCAGAACCAATAACAGCAATTTTAATTCCATTTGGCTCTGCACATTCAGGAACCGACATCTCACCAGATTCTCTTTCCCAATCGGCAGCAAAACGCTCCAGATGACCAATAGCAACTGATGGTTGGTTTAATTTCTCAACATAGAAACAACGTTGTTCACATTGAATTTCTTGTGGACATACACGGCCACAAACAGCTGGTAAAGCACTTGTTTCTTTTAATACAGAAGCAGCTTTTCCAAACTCACCTCTTTCAATATTTTTAATGAATTTTGGTATGTTAATACTAACCGGGCACCCTTCCATACAGGTAGGATTTACACAATCCATACAACGAGTAGCTTCTAATATTGCTTGCTCCTTAGTTAATCCCTTATTTACCTCAATTCTTTGCGATTTTATACGTTCATTAGGGTCCTGTTCGTCCATTTCGACCCTTTCAAGAGCCATTCTTTCTTTGGCTTTTGTTTTTTTAATGAGTGCAACTCTCCACTCTTTTTTGCGCTCGTTCTTTATATATTCTGCAGACCTTTCCATTGTCCAGTTTTTGTTGTTGTTTGTAGATTATTCCTGAAAATGATCCATTTTACCCTGTTCCTCTGATCTATACCCACCCAATCTCGACATCATTTCATCAAAATCGATTTTATGAGCATCAAATTCAGGACCATCAACACAAGTAAACTTGGTTTTTCCGTCAACAGTTACACGGCATGCTCCACACATTCCTGTTCCATCAACCATAATACTATTTAAACTTGCCATAGTTGGAATTTCATACTTTGCAGTAAGAAGAGAGCAAAACTTCATCATAATGGCAGGGCCAATTGTGATACACTCATCCACATGTTCTTGTTTGATAACTTTTTCCATACCTTCAGTAATCAAACCTTTGTTGCCATATGAGCCATCATCAGTCATAATAATTACTTCATCAGAATGTTTGCGCATTTCATCTTCTAAAATCAACAGATCTTTATTGCGCGCAGCAAGAACAGTTACCACTCTGTTTCCTGCTTTTTTGTATCCCTCTACAATTGGCAATAATGGAGCTACACCAACACCACCACCACAACAAAGTACTGTTCCCACATTATGAATTTCGGTTGGTTTACCTAAAGGGCCAACCAAATCGGTAACGTAATCTCCAACTTCAAGAGCACATAATTTTTGAGAAGAAACTCCCATTTTTTGTACAATCATGGTAATGGTTCCTTTTTCCAGATCTGCACCTGCAATGGTCAAAGGAATTCTTTCTCCTCTTTCGCCAACTCTTACGATAACAAAGTTACCTGGCTTTCGTGATTTAGCAATTAACGGAGCTTCAACCACAAGTTTTACGACCTTTTCTGAAAAATCTTCTTTTTCAACAATCTTGTTCATTGTTTTTTTATAAATGAATGAAATAAAGGATTAGAATTGTAATCTATACAAAATGGAACAGATTGATATGCAATCGTTTCCAATCCTGATATTCAGCATCTAATCATGTTTCAAATGTATAAAGAAGTGGCATATCCACCTACAACAAAAAAACTATTTTTAAACAGCTTTTTTGTTTAGGATAAATCTAAATAAACGTTTAGATTCCTAACGTTTTATACACTTACGATACGCCCCATTTTTATAACACACACAAGTTACACCATTACAACAACTTACACAAAAAGAGTTATTACAATTCCTCTGTGATTTAAGAATTATACGATATTACAAATTGATTTTTGTTCCATTGTAATACGGGGTCGTATTTAAAATTACTCACCAATTTTACTCCGTTCATTATTGAGTTTTAATTCCCAATTTTCCTAAAATCCGTAAGTTTTTTTTCTTTGCGCCTTTTTTAATAAAGGATTAAGGCAATTGTATTTCACTCAGGGTGAAATGATATTTTTGTTTTTTAGGGATTGAAAAGAATACAAGTATAAGCACATTCAACAACAATATGGTGCATATCTATATTTTCTATTATCTTTGAAAGACCTGAAAATCAAGAAATACAAGATGATACCAAACGAAAAGTTAAACATTGAAAATCAGATAATAGAAAAGATCGAAAAACTGGAAGCTGAAATCATCACATTGAAAGATTTGACCCAACCCATTTCGCCAGA
>JAOARS010000492.1 GCA_025210415.1 Marinifilum sp.
CGTAACAATTGCATACCAAAATGCATCGCCAATAGTTTTAATATTCGATTCGGCTGATTGACTTTCGAACCACTGAATGGACAAAATTGCCAATACATACACTATAAATGCCGCCAGATATATAAGTTTTTTGCGCATGCTTTTTTAAGATAATAAGATTATTTCCAACCTCATACAAAAAGGAATCGAATTCGATCCCTTTAAAATCTGAATCTATAATACCATCGTTCTTTCTACAATCACAAATTTGGTTTGCATATTTCAATGCCTTCGCCATTCCAATTTACTTTTAAATCACTCGCTTCAATCATATTTTTAAAATGCTCGGATTTACCTTGATTGCAAGAGCTTAATTCAATGTATGTATATCCTTTATCTGGAAAGGTATGAATAGCCAAATGCGATTCGGCCAACATCCAAAGAGCAGTATATCCCTGTACTGGAAAATGATGATCGGAACAGTGAAGAATCACAAAACCTACTTCTTCCAAATATTGCTGGAATCTAACCTTTAATAGCATTGGATCACACTCGGTAACCCAAAATCTTAGATTGTGAATTTTTGCTGCTAATAATTTTGTATTCATTTAGACGGTGATTTTTTGATACTTTTAATTTAACCTAATTTGGCAATTCTTATAATTGCTTTTTCAACTCTCTAATTATACTATATATCGCAACTTTATTTTTTTCTAATATCGTAACCAATTTCTTTAAACTTTCGCTATAGATTATTGTTACTTTCTCTACTTCTTTCCAATAGTTTTCCGCTCTTTCTTTTTCTCCTTTTTCAAGGTAAGAATTATAAAGATTCAACCAGTATTGAATTTCCTCATCTTTATCTTTGACGTCAGCTAAACTTTCTAATAATTCCAGATAATCATTCTCACTCCAATTATCTTCATCTTCCAAATCAAAATAAAGGTGAACAGCGTTCGCTTTAGGAAAATGATCCTTAATTAAACTTGTTAAGTTTGAACTATTCTGATTTAAAATGTTTTGGATAATACTTACATCTAATTCAGAATCCTCATGTGTTGATTTTATTACCAATTCAAATGATTTCTTAATCTCAACCAAATTGGTTAAATAAGTAAAGTAAACAGACATTGCCTCTTCTGCCCTATCTAATTTCCTAATAAATTTTTGCTTTTCTAATTCTCTATTAAAGTCAATTTTACGATTTATAAAATTAAATGCCTCTTTAATAATTAATGTTCCAACTGAACCAGTTAAAAACGCAATAATTACATCTAAATCCATACCAAGAATATTTACCATAGCTATCAATACAAATCCCAATTTCCTTTTAAATAATACTTATACAGAACTGGTTCGTGAATTTTATTCACCAAAACAGTATCCTTATCCCATGGATAAAAATCTTTCCCAAATGAAGTGATTAGAGCCATTGCCTCGTTGTTAATCCAACGTGTAGGAACCTCAAATTCAAGCTTTCTCAAATTCTTTTTCACATCTCCATTAGCCTGCTTTACTCCCAAACTCCAACCCCACTCGCCAAGTGTAATTACCTGGTTATGCATTGGCACTGTCTCAAATCCTGCACTTTTCATGGTTTCAAGAATACAAGTAAAAGCCCTTGTTGCAAAGTATGGACTTCCCGCTTGGGTAACGATAACTCCGCCAGGCCGCATGTGTCGATAACACTGCTTGTAGAATTCATAAGAGTATAGCCTTCCCAATTCAACCGAACGAGGATCCGGAAGGTCAATTATTACTACATCATAGTAATCTTCATTCTTTTGCAGAAAGGTATAGCCATCAGTATTTTTTACAACTACCTTTTCATGATGAAGCGACTTTTGGTTCAAATTGGTTAAAATCGGATGTGTTTTTCCCAGTTCAGTCATGGCCGGATCCAAATCGACCAAAGTAATCTTTTCAACTTTCGGATACTTTAGAATTTCACGAACTGCACAGCCATCGCCACCACCCAACACCAAAACATTTACAGGGTTTGGATGCAAACTCATTGCCGGATGAACCAATGGTTCATGATACATTATCTCATCTCGCGTACACAATTGTTGGTTCCCGTTTAAGTACAACCAATAATCATTTTTCCATTGAGTGATAACAATTCGTTGATATTTGGTCTGTTCTGAATACACAACCTTATCAGCATACTTCTGCTGCTCGCCATATCGAATCACCGGATCGGTAATAAATATCCCAACTGTTAAAAATATCAGTATTAAAGTCCCTACGGTTGTTAAACTTTTACGTTCATCCGATTTTAACAGCTCCCAAAGAAATATCAAAACAACTATTGAAACCGAGAAATTTACAAAGCCCAAAATGAATGGTGTGTAAATCAAACCAAATATTGGCAAACCAATCAATGCAAAAAATATACCTCCCAATAAACTGCCGTAGTAATCGTTCTCAAGAATGTTTGAAATATTAAATCTCAGTTTCTCGTAATCATCGTTGATACGGATAACCAAAGGAATTTCCATCCCAATTAATAAACCAACAAGTATCGCCAAAGAATAAATTAATATTCCAATGGCCTGAGTATATGCCGATGCTGTATAAACAAGTAAAGGTGCAAATGAAACCAGAATTGATAATGTAAACTCCAGCAGTAAAAAGACCTTTAATAAATTCTTTTCGAAAATCTTACTAAAACGAGCACCAAGTCCCATGGAAAACAACATCAGTGAGATGGTCATTACCCATTGAAGATTGGAATCACCAAGGAAATAGGTGGCCAAAGTAGAAAGAATATACTCTGCCACTACACCAGAAAACCCGGTAGCGAAAATTGCTGCTTTTAATAATGTTGATTTACTCTTAAACACAAAGATTAAATTACGAATGACGAATTAGGAATTACGAGTTGAAAATCAAACTCAGTCCTAATACATATCATTCTTGTTTCTTACTAATTCGTAATTGTTAATTTGGAATTCGTAATTGTTTACAGGCACCATGTTATCAATACCGATCCACCAATATATGCGAAAGCTTCAACCAAAGCAGCTCCAACATTTGGATGTTCCTGATTGATAATTTCATCAGTTAACTTCTCTCCAGGAAGCAAAATTTTATCTGTAATTAATCGCATTGCAGGTAGCAGGATTAAACCTACAATCAATTCGAAACCTGTTTCTGTGAACGATGGCAACCAACCTTCAAAATCGCCTACCAATCCGAATCTAATTAAGTTTCCAATTGCGATAATTGCCCCAGCAAAACCAATACCTACAGCTACATTATCTTTTTCGATATGATCGTGAATATTGTACGGCGTAATCCAATTGTAGAAACGTGTAGTTAGGATTAAAGCCAACTGACCAAATGCCCAAAAAACTACTGCAGTTAAAATACCAAACAACACATCGCCACTTTCGCCCGAAACGGCACCAAAAATGATTAAACCCGAAGCAATAGAAACCGCTCCTTCAATTATACCAGTACCTGCGTTTTGATCTTCGATAATTTCTTTTCGGATAGAGAAATTGCGAAGCATTAAATAATCCGAAAGGAAAATTGAACAGTTCAGGAGAACAATTGCCAATAAACCATAAACGGCGATATCGATAATATCGTTTACCAATCCGTTCGATGGGCCTACAATTGCGCTTCCAATTGCCAACAGCAAACCAATATAATAACCTACATGAGCAATGGCGAAAGCAAAATTATCTTTCTTCACCAACTCTTCTTTTACCTTAAAAGATGGATGAAGAAGCTGATAAACAAATTTCCCGATAAGGAAAATAACAAAAGCCACGGCGATATATACCACAGCATCATAAATGATATAAGAAATTTCTGATAATGAAATCATTTTTTTTTGTTTTTAGTATGTTAGTAACTAGTCGTTAGAAAATAGCAAAAAGTAAATCACTAAATACTATTTACTACTTACTCAATACTCTATCATTATTTTCCAAATCCACCACTACGCGAACGTGTAGAGCGACTTGATTTGTATCTGGATGAACTTCTACTAGTCCTCTTATTTACAGTACTTGAAGATTTTGAGCGAGAAGAGCTGAATCTGTTCGATTGACTGGAAGAACGACTTACTTTGCTTCTTACACGATCTTTAAAGGTATTCGGCTTGCTTGCCCAAGTACTACTCTTACCTGACGTAGAAGAAGTATAGTTTTTGGTTCCATAAACAGGACTTCCTCCACTTGGGCCATAATATCCTCTCGATCCACCATAATATCCACC
>JAOARS010000047.1 GCA_025210415.1 Marinifilum sp.
GGTTAAAGTGGCTAAAGTTAAAAAACATGACAACATCATTTAATTATAATTTGTTATCTAATAACCTGAGTTCGATTAAAAATATCTATCACAGAAAATCAGATTTATTTAAGATTTGCTTTAAAAATCTGAAAGAATATCGGGATATTTTGAAGAATTTTTAAAGTGAAGATTGGATGAAGATGATTTTTTCAAAGAACTTGCCTGCTGTTGGCATAAATTTCCTCAAATTTCTACTCAAAATCAGTACATACTGTGACAATATTTTTAATCGAACTCAGGTTAATACCATTTTGAAAATGAAGTGAGCTGTATTGATTATTTGGCATCATGCCGATGTAATAATGGTTGAGTCTTTCGAGTGAAACATAGATAAGGCTCATTTCATTATGCAATCGGTATAACTTCTTTTAAGTATATTCACCTTAAGTATTTTAGGCACTTCTAATAATTACTATATTAAAGTTATTAACTCTTAATTCAAATTATTAACGAAAGCTAAACAACATGAAAACCTACGGCATTCTTGGATATCCTTTGGGGCATTCCTTTTCGAAAAAATATTTTGAGGAGAAATTTGAGAACCTACAAATTGAAGCAGAGTTTCTGAATTTCGAACTTCCTTCGATTCAGGAATTGCCAAAAACTTTAAATGATAAGATTGGGCTGAAAGGCTTTTGTGTTACAATTCCTTACAAAGAAGAAGTAATTCCGTTTTTGGATGAAATAGATCCTTTGGCTGAAAAATTAGGCGCAGTTAACTCGGTCCAGATTATCAAGAATGGTGAACAAATCAAACTAAAAGGATACAATACTGACATTTATGGATTTCAAGAATCACTAAAGGAATTTATTGGCGAGAAACAACCAAAAGCTTTGATCCTAGGAACTGGTGGCGCATCGAAAGCAGTTGCCGGTGCATTAAAAAATTTGGGTATCGAATACCGATTTGTAAGCCGATCGGCTCAACCCAACCAGTTTACCTACGAGCTTTTGACAAAGGAAATCATACATCATTTCAAACTAATTGTGAATTGCTCGCCATTAGGAACTTTCCCTAAAGAGGATGCTTGTCCGTGTATCCCATATAAATATCTTACAAAAAAACACTTTCTATACGATTTGGTATACAATCCGGCTGAAACTCTTTTCATGAAAAAAGGAGCAGAACAAGGAGCCAAAACCCACAATGGTTTAAAAATGCTTCACCTACAAGCTGAGAAGAATTGGGAAATTTGGAACGAATTATAATTACGAATTACGATAGTAATTAATTCTTCTCGTAATTCGTAATTAAAAATTCGTAATTTATTTAAATGTCGTATTTCACAGTAAACAACACATATCTTGGCTGCACAAAGTAGGTCGATGATGTGAAGGAAAAATTATTCTCGCTATTTCTATCCAAAGAATCATTATCCAATAAATTCTTTCCTTTAATACCAAACTCCCATTTGCTATCTTTTTTGCGATACAGTAAATCTGCCTCTAAAAAGCTATATTCATTCTCTATGGTATTGTCCTTATCGGTGTACGAATAGAAATCATACTCAGCAGTTAAAGTAAAGTTCCTTAAAAAAGCCATATCTAAACTTACAAACGGACGCTTGGTATAATAAGTACTGCTAGTTGCTCCCCTGTCGTACTGATTAACACTATACTTATAGCCAAATTCAATATTCGGGGCATTCTTAAAGTTCGTACCAACAGAACCTGTATAATTCTGATTAAATGATTCCGATTTTGTTGGCTTCGAGTTTACCAGGTTGTTATTCTCACTCCAGGAAACATTGGCTTTCGCCGATACCTTTATATTTTTAAATGTCCGTTGATATCGTGCATTAACACTTAACGATTCATCTGATAAATCTGAATTAATGGTAGAACTAACCTGATTGATTCCCATAGGAATTACATTATTTTTAAATCCCTCAATACTTTTTGTGTAGCTGATATTGGCAAATATGTGGGTAAAATTAAACATGTTAAAGCTGAAGAAATTTAAAGATAGTCTATGTTTCAAAGAACTCTCCAACTCAGGATTACCAATATATACCGAATTGTAGTTGTTCAGTACAAAAGCTTCGGCATATTTCGATACATCGGTAAAAGTTCTTATCATTCGGTAATTGAATCGCAAATTCTCCGATTTTTTCAACTGCATATTGATATAAACATCAGGCAAAACAGAAATCAAATCATCCTTTATTTCTTTAACCTGCCGCGTACTCTTGGTTTCGTACTGATGAAGCGTAAGGCCAGGATTAAAAGTAAACATACCAGCTTTCAATTTGTAATAAAATCCAAAAAACAAATCAGACACATTAAATTTTACATCATTTTTAAATTCATCACCTTCCATTTCCAGTTCACTACTATCATCTATAACCTGGAATATCCGCGTATCGTAATTCTGATGATTTTGAGTTGTACCCAAAGTAAATTGTAAATTACTCCTGTCGCCTGTTATCAGGTAATAATCCAACTTCGCATCCAACTTATTGGTAATAATCCTCTTGTCCTGGTTCATACTGAATAAACTCACCGAATGATCAATTGGAAACAAATTGGTAAAAGCAAATTCATCGCGAACAGAATTGTAAAACGGATCTTCGTTTTGGTACAAGTGCTGGCCTTCAAAAGCAAAAACATGCTTGTTGCTTGCTGTGTAATAAACATTCGCACTTTGCTTTAAAGTAATCGGTTCCTGTTGTTTCAACTGGTAAATTCTGTCCAACTCCTCATCAACTGTAGATTCAACCTCTTCTTGTTCATCATCCTCAGATTTTTTCACAAAAATATCGTAATCGAACTGAAAGTTATCATTTGGCTTGTAAACCGAATTGAATTTAAACAATCCCAATTCCACATCCTGATCGTTCTTTGTAATGCTCTTCTCTACCTGCGACTGGTTATCATCCAATTCGTAAGTTGTAACTCTCCGGGTTTCCATTAAAGTACCGGTATAGGAGTAAATTCCAAACCCGCCAACATCCCAGTTATCCTTTAGCTCATAGCTAAAATTAAGCGCAGCAAACCTGGTTTCAATATCTTTTGCACGATTATTTTGTGCCGTAGAAATTCCCAACGAATTAGATCCAATACCTATAGAACTGCCTCCTCCCGGATTAAAATTCCTAAAACCTCCGCTAAAATTCATAAAATCTCTGCGAGTAAAAGGAACCTCGCCAATGTTATTCGCATCAGTAATCAGGTTTAAACTAAATTTCGGACTATAGTAAAACAATTTCGGATGAGCCAAATACTTCTCATCAGGGCCTGCACCAACAGTAATCTCACCAAACCAAAACTTATCTTTCCCTTTCTTCAGGCGGATATTCAAAGCAATATTATCCTCATCGTTGGTAAGGCCTTTCATTTGGCCAATTTCATTAAAATTTCTCAACACTTCAACCTTACTAACTGCATCGGCAGGAACATTATCGGCAGCAATTTTAGAATCGCCATCGAAAAAATCTTTTCCTTCAACCATTACTTTTTGCACTTGCTTTCCCTCTACCTCAATCTGTCCATCGTCATTCATTTCAACTCCCGGAAGGGTAACCAAAACATCTTTCAACTTGCGCTCCGTTCCGGTAGTAAACGAATCGGTATCGTAAACAATCGTATCGCCTTTTACCATAACAGGCATTGTGTAAGTTACATCAACCTCATTCAACATGCTGTTTTCTTCCAACATACTTACATCGTAGTTTCCATCCTCTTCTGTAGCTTCGTATCGAAATTCTTTTGCCCCAAAACCAATAAAACTCACTTTGATATTATATACCGAACCCGATTTCAGTTTCACCTTGTACAAACCTCTGTGATTGGTTACACAGTACGATTCCAACAAATTTGTTTCTGCATTAATAGCAATAACATTAGCCATTTCGATTGGCTTACCGGAATCATCTGTCACGATTCCTTTAAGATTGACATCCTCTTGTGCAAAACCAGTAAAGTAAGCACAGAACATTGCCAATATGAAAAAGTATTTCTTCATGATAATAAATTTACTTTCAATGTAAAAGAAGTAATGAGTTGATATTTTTGTTAACTATCAAATTTTCCTGACAACCGATAACCAACAACCACTAACGCCTTCCCCTCCCAGGCCTCATGCTTCTAAAATTCTCGCGCATCTCTTTCATTTTCTTACGCGATATCTCATCATATTCAGCCTGATTTACTTCCTTACCTTTACGTGGCTTTTTTATCTCGATTTTTTCTTTCGGATTAATTGTAATTTTAGAGCAAAGAATACTTGTTCTGCCATCATTTAGCTCCAGAATTAAACCCGGCAAGCCCCAATACTCTCCCGGACCTTGATTCACCGGAATTTCAGGACAATACCATGCCACAATCCGGTATTCCTTTTCAATCATTTCCGGCTCTTTGTTTTCTGCCTCCTCACCTCTGCCCCGGCGTTGAAAAATTGCTCTCATATTTGGTTCCTGAACCTTTTTAACCGCACTTGCCTTATAGGCTGTGTATTTGCCAATCTTTTTGGTTTCGGCCTGCATTTGCCATTCCAGTTTTGGCAAAATATCGTTCACCAAAAATATTTTCCCAAACAAATCTTTCGATACAGCATAAGTAGCAGATTTTACATTCTTGTAGTAATCTTCTCCACCACCCATCATCATTCCAAAGCGCATTCCTCCACGTCCCTGTCCCATACCTGGTTGCTCAAGCTTTTCCTCTTCTTTATAGATAGATTCCGTTCTGTTAAAACTCAAAATGTAAGTTCTCTCACTCATCTGTTTCATGCGTTCCAGAATCATCTTTTTTCGATCTTCAGGAATTTTTCTTCCTCCAAAATCCATATTAATGGTCGTTTTACTTTCATAGTATGCTTTGCCCTGAAAGTCTTGAGCAAATAGGCCATTTCCAAAAATAAGGATGCAAGCAATGGTGAATAGAAATTTCTTCATGATGTACAATATATTTTTAGTTCTGATGTTATGACTTCCAGTTTTACAAATGGTTTAAAACTAGAATCTAAAAAATCACAATTAAACTTTACTTGACTAGATTTTTGTTAGTTAAGGCGGTTTTAATAATTTCGGGCATTCTTAGGAATTTAAACCTACCAAAAACAAATGCAAGCAAGCAAATACATATACACCTACATCTACGACAATCACGAAAGTGATCTATGCAAACTCGAATCTAAATATCTTTTTAACAAGGAAGAAAAGGACAAGCTATTGATTTCTGATATCAAGATAGAACCTACCTGTAGTGCTTTCATTCGAAAAAGAGTTGATGTTCAGCTACAATCAGAGGACTATTTGGAGCTGATAGAGAAAATTAAAAATGAAAAGATTTCTGTTGATGATTTCAAGGTGGAATATGTGGTTCTAAATGGCGACAAAACCAAGTACAACGATCGTTTGGACAAACTAAGAGATGTTGGCTACAACATTAATGGCATGCCAGAATATTACAAGCCAAAAATCACCTATGCAATCTGCTGTCACCAGGGAACCTGGTATTTTGGAACATTGCTTAAAAATGATTTCACTTGGGAGAAACACAACAAAAAGCCTTTTTCCTACAGCAACTCAATCAATATTAACATTGCCAAAACGCTGGTAATCCTTGCTGCCAAAAACAACAAGGAAACAAAACTCTTGGATGCTTGTTGCGGAGTTGGTACTATTATGCTCGAAGCCTGTTTTGCCGGATACAATATTGAAGGCAACGATATCAACTGGAAAGTATGCCGACAAGCAAGAGAAAACCTTGCTCATTTCAACTATTCTACAACTGTGTATCGTTCCGATATCAAAGACATTGGCAACAGGTATGATGCTGCCATTATTGA
>JAOARS010000493.1 GCA_025210415.1 Marinifilum sp.
AATAACCTTTTCTATTTTATCGTGATTGTATTTCATCTGTATATCAATAGTATTAATCTATTTTGTCTTGATTACATTACTAACACAAGAAGAAAATGAAATGGGTGAATTGGAAGAGAAAAAAATGTGATTTTATTGATCACAGGTCGATATTCTTTATATGCTTGAAAGTTTTTTTATTTGTTTATTACCTCAACTCCCAATCCCATCTCCTAAAGGTGAAGAGGAGTTGATTTGCAATTATTTAGTCATCTACTCTTTCTGAATAAAAGGAAAAATAACAATGATTCTTTGTCTAATTTGTTTCTCAATTTCTTTAATGAGTTGGTAACATGGGTTTTTATGGTATTAACAGAAACATTTAACTCTTCAGCAGCCTCTTTATAACTAAGATTCTCAAGAAAGCTTTTGTAAAGACAATTGTTCAATGGCTTTCATGACCTCAGCCATAATCGAATCATAGTCTTGGTATTCATCATCCTCGACTGAGGTATGGATGGCTCTATTAATGTATTTTTGTTCCACTTCCTGTTTTTTCAAATGATTTAAGCATCTATTTTTAACAACCCGATAGAGAAATGATTTTAGAGAATAAGAAATATCCAGCTTTTTTCTTCTGTTACAGATTTCTTCAAAAGAATCATTCACCAAATCTTTAGCTAACTCATCATTGTTTACAATGCTATAGGCATAATAGTACAAACTGTTGTAGTGCTTCTTAAGCAGTTGCTCAAAGTTCGTTTTATTTATTAGTAATCTTGACAAAATAGGCTCTGGGTATATTAATTCTTATCAAATTACACAAGAAAAATAAAATATAGATGAATGAAAAATTTAGTCTCTTTGGGTATAATTCTCCGAAGCTTGCCTCGTAATTATATCCATAAATTGGTTGTATCAATCTAGTAACGAGTGCTAAATATAGAAGAATAGTTGTTACCAAGGAAGTAGATCAAGTTTTGGTGTTAGCATATGGAGAAATAGAAAAACGGTACGATATTAGGTTTCTAGAAATAGGTACTGATGATGATCACGTCTATTTCTTGATTTAACGTATGCCAATTTATAGTGTGACGAGTGACGAAATTAGTGACAACTGTAAAAAGTTTGATAACTCGTGAAGTTTTTAAACAATGTCCTGAAGTAAAGAAGCAATTACGGGAGGTGATTTTTTGGGAAGGGGTATTTTATAAACACAGTTGGACAGCATGGTGGGACTGAAAATAAGATTTCAGAATATGTAAAGCTAAAAGAGCATCATCAATTGACTTTGTTGATGAATCATTGATGAACTCTTCTATTTTATCCCAAAGGCATTGTCACTATATCATGTTGCATTTTCAAAGAAGTTTATCACAGGAAGGACAGGAGCGGGAGTTCAAAAAGGCATTCGAACTGATCTTGGAAGAATCATTGGAAAATGAGAATATTTCTCTTTTAAAAGTAAAAAGGACACCGACCAAAAAATGGAAGATGTCCTGTTATGTCGGGGCGAGAAGATTCGAACTTCCGACCCCACGCCCCCCAGACGTGTACTCTAAACCTGGCTGAGCTACGCCCCGAACTAGTAAGAGTAGGCAAATATAATTCATGTATTGTTTTGATCAAAGTATAGCATCATGAAAAATTAGATAAAATTGATTCTAAGATTTAATCTTTCTATGGATGAATACAGTTAATTATCTGGATATTTTGTAGATTTGTTTGTCCAAATATTATTTAGAAACAGAATAATTAAACATACATGGAATTTAAATCAATGAACCTAAACGAAAATGCACCTGTAATTCCTGAAGGTGATGTTGAAAAAGTAAAATGTTTAATCGTTGGTTCTGGACCAGCTGGTTATACTGCTGCAATTTATGCTGCAAGAGCAAATTTAAGTCCGGTTTTAATAGAAGGCCTGCAACCGGGAGGCCAGTTAACAACGACTACCGAAGTTGATAATTTTCCTGGATACCCACAAGGAATCACAGGGCCTGAAATGATGACGGATTTGAAAAAGCAAGCAGAAAGATTTGGAACAGATTGTCGTTGGGGGCTGGTTACAGCGGTTGATTTTTCAACATATCCTCATAAAGTTGTTGTAGATGAGAAAAAGGTAATTGAAGCTGAATCGGTAATTTTAGCAACGGGAGCAACAGCAAAATATCTTGGTTTTCCAACAGAAGAGAAGTACATGGGATCGGGAGTTTCGGCTTGTGCTACTTGCGATGGATTTTTCTATAGAGGAAAAGATGTTGCTGTAGTAGGAGGTGGCGATACTGCTGCTGAAGAAGCTACTTACCTTGCCGGCTTATGCAATAAGGTATATTTAATTGTGCGTAAACCATTCTTAAGAGCATCTAAGGCGATGCAAGATCGTGTTTTTAGAACGGAAAATATTGAGCTATTGTTTGAACACAACACCAAAGAACTTTATGGTGACGGAGTTGTTGAAGGAGCAAAACTGATAAAGAGAATGGGAGAGGATGATGAGATTGAGGTAGATATCAAAATTGATGGATTTTTTGTAGCCATTGGTCACACGCCAAACTCAAAGGTATTTGCTAATTATTTAAAAACTGATGATCAGGGGTATGTAATTACCGAGCCGGATTCAACCAAGACGAATGTTCCTGGTGTATTTGCGTCGGGCGATTTAAAAGATCCTCATTACCGCCAAGCCATTACTTCGGCCGGATCGGGTTGTATGGCAGCTATGGATGCAGAAAGATTTTTGGCTGAAAGAGAATAATGCTTATTGAGATTCCGACTGAAGTTCGGATTCTCAATTAAAAACATTAAAATACATTTCCCGGCTAATTGTAGTCGGGATTTTTTATAAATCAACGTTTAAATTTAGAATAAAAAAAAGCGACACTCTTTCGAATGCCGCTTTATATATATTTTAAATAGAAAGGTTATTGCTTGAATACATCAGCAAATTTATCTTTACTATACTTTCCTTCTTTCAATTTTTTAGCAACTTCTTTAAATGCGTTAACAGTGTACTCAACATCTTCAAGAGAGTGCATTGCAGTTGGAATCAAACGAAGCAACAACTGTCCTTTAGGAATTACAGGATATACTACGATAGAACAAAAGATGTTGTAGTTTTCTCTAAGATCCATTGTAACCTGAGTACCTTCGGCAACACTACCCGAAAGATAAACCGGAGTTACAGGAGATTCTGTTACACCAATATCTAAACCAGCTTCTTTTAAACCACTTTGAAGAGTATTTGCTACAGACCAAAGCTTTTCGCGAAGTTCAGGCATTGTTCTCAACATTTCCAAACGCTTTAAAGAACCTTCAACAATTGGCATTGGAAGAGATTTTGCAAAAATCTGTGACCTCATTGTATATCTTAGGTAAGTACCAACTTCTTCGTCGCAGGCAATGAAAGCACCAATACCAGCCATTGCTTTTGCAAAAGTACTAAAGTGAAGATCTACTTTATCTTCAACTCCGAAGTGCTCAATTGCACCGGCACCGGTTTTACCCATTACACCAAACCCATGAGCATCGTCAACCAATAAACGGAAGTTGAAATCATCTTTCAAAGCACAGATTTCATCCAATTTACCAAGATCACCCGCCATACCGAATACACCTTCGGTAATTACAAGAATACCACCGCCTGTTTTTTCTGTCCATTTGGTAGCACGCTCTAATTCCTTACGAAGGTTATCCATATCGTTGTGCGGATAAACGAAACGCTTACCAGGGTGAAGTCTAAGTCCATCCATGATACAAGCGTGCGATTCAGAATCGTAAACAATTACATCATGACGACCAACAAGAGCGTCAATAATAGAAACCATTCCCTGGTATCCGAAATTCAAAAGAAACGCATCTTGCTTGCCAACAAATTCTGCAAGCTTAGATTCTAATTCTTCGTGGAGACTTGTTTGTCCCGACATCATACGAGCTCCCATTGGATAAGCCAATCCCCATTTTTCAGCAGCCTCAGCATCTGCTTTTCTAATTTCAGGGTGATTTGCCAAACCAATATAGTTGTTCAAACTCCATGTTAATACCTCTTTCCCACGAAATTTCATTCTTGAGTTAATTTCACCTTCCAACTTAGGAAAAGCAAAATATCCATGAGCTTGCTTTGCGTACTGCCCGATATTCCCTTTTTGGGTTTTAATTTTGTCAAAAATATCCACGATTTATGCTTTTTTGAGTTATTTTCTTTGTAACTGTGCAAAAGTAATCTTTTTTGGATTTAAAGCAATAAATTATAAAGATTTGTATAATATACGTTAGAAAGTGTGTCATAATTCATATGAAAACTTTATCTTTGCAAAATGCAAAAAAATATAGTAGCAATACCTATGAGAAAAATTGTCTTACTGTTCGTGCTTTTCGCCTTTATTTTAGGGGGGTGTAGTGAATATCAAAAACTACTGAAAAGTACCGATACCTCTCTTAAATACGAGAAAGCAAAAGAGTATTATAATTCTGAGGATTATGCCAAGTCAGCAACGTTATTTGAAGAATTGCTTCCTATTTACAGAGGAACAAGTAAAGCAGAAACAATTAGTTATTACATTTCTTATTGCTCATACGGTCAGGGAGATTATATTTCGGCCGGATATTTTTTTAGAAATTTTTTGAAAACATTTCCGGATAGTCCATATTCTGAAGAGTGTTTGTATATGAGTGCATATTGTTATTATCTGGAATCTCCTAAACCGAGATTGGATCAAACACCAACCCAGAGTGCTATCGATGCATTTCAGTTGTACATTAACAGGTATCCTAACTCAACTCGTATTTCTAAATGCAACGAGTATATAGATGAAATGCAGGATAAATTGGTTTATAAATCTTATTTAAGTGCAAGAAATTATTACGATAGAGAACATTTTCCTTCGGCAATTATTGCACTTCAAAATAGTTTGAAAGATTATCCGGGATCATCGCACAGGGAAGATTTGATGTTTATGCTTTTAGAATCGAAGCATCAATTGGCATATAAAAGTATACCATCGAAACAGCGTGAGAGATACAACAATGCAAAAGAGGAATATTATGCTTTTGTAGATGAATACCCTGAAAGTAAGCACATGAAACGTGCTGAAAAAATGCTTGAAGATATTGAAGCATATTTAAGTAAGTTTAATACAAATAATTAAAATAGATCTAATTCTTACACAGTATGGATTACAAAAAAACAAATGCAGCAAGTTCTACAGTTACTCGCAATATGAACGAAATGAGCAAAGAAGTGGGTAATGTTTACGAATCTGTTATGATCATGGCAAAAAGATCTAACCAGATTGCTGTTGAGCTGAAAAGTGAACTGAATAAGAAATTGCAAGAGTTTGCTTCTTATACGGATAACTTGGAAGAAGTATTTGAAAACCGTGAGCAAATAGAAATCTCTAAATACTATGAGAGATTGCCAAAACCTACGTTGATTGCGGTTGAGGAATTCATTAATGGAGAAATCTACTACAGAAATCCTTCGAAAGAGCAAAAATCAGAAGACTAATTAGTAAATAGGAGTAAAGTTCCCTTTTGTATAAAGAGGGAACTTTTTATTTATAGAGAAAGTTTATGTTAATAGATAAAAATATAATTTTAGGTGTTACTGCTAGCATTGCAGCATACAAAGCAGCTTCGTTAGTTCGTTTACTCGTTAAGGAAGGTGCTAATGTTAAAGTAATCATGACTCCATATGCCAAAGAGTTTATATCTCCGGTAACCATGGCAACTTTATCTAAGAATACAGTTTTATCTGATTTTTTTAAGCACGACGATGGTTCCTGGAACAGTCATGTAGATTTGGGAATTTGGGCAGATGTAATGATAATTGCACCTACTACTGCAAACACGATGGCTAAAATGGCTCACGGTATTTGCGATAATTTACTTCTTACAACTTATTTATCTGCTAAATGTCCTGTTATTCATGCTCCGGCTATGGATTTGGATATGTTTAAACATCCTGCAACGCTTCGCAATATGGATATTCTAAGATCTTATGGCGATACTTTTATTGAACCATCAAGTGGAGAATTGGCAAGTGGATTGTACGGAAAAGGAAGAATGGAAGAGCCTGAAATTATTGCTCAGAAGCTTAGCCAATTCTTTGAGGATAAAAAAAAAAGTTAAGCGATAAAAAGATATTAATCACTGCCGGGCCTACTTACGAAAAAATAGACCCGGTTCGATTTATAGGTAATTTTTCATCGGGTAAAATGGGATTTTCCATTGCCGAAGAACTTGCCAGTAAAGGAGCACAAGTTGTATTGGTGAGTGGGCCAACCGCCTTGCAAACACAACATCCTAATATCAATAAAATTGATGTTTTAACTGCTGAGGAGATGTTTCAAGCATCAATAGATAATTTTTCTGCTTGCGATGGAGGAATTATGACAGCAGCAGTAGCAGATTTCACACCTTTACATCCGGAAGATAGAAAAGTGAAACGTGGGAAAGAAAATTATTCTATCGAACTTACACCAACCAAAGACATAGCGGCTTCGTTAGGAAAGGTAAAATCCGACAAGCAATTTTTAGTTGGATTTGCTTTGGAAACTAATGATGAAGAATTTAATGCAAAGCTAAAGTTAGAAAAGAAGAATTTGGATTTTATTGTCTTAAATTCTTTGAATGATGTAGGCGCAGGATTTCAGCACGATACCAATAAAATTTCGATTATGAATAACAATGGTAACACTAAAAAATTTGATTTAAAACCTAAGGCAGAAGTTGCCAAAGATATTGTTGCGGAATTAATCGAGCTTTATGAGAAATAAGTTGACATCTGTTTCGTTATAATTTTTAACTTTAGCTGTGAACTTTTGAAATACAATTATGCGTAAATTCTTTCTAGTTATATTGGTTTCATTGCTATCAATTCCTGTTTTTTCGCAAGAATTTAAATGCAATATTCAGGTAGTAAGTCAGAAAATTCAAGGTACAAATAAGCAGGTGTTCAGAACCATGCAAACTGCCATAAATGAGTTCATGAACTCTCGAAGATGGACTGATCATGTGTATAGTTACGATGAAAGAATTGAGTGCACCTTCCTGTTCAACCTTACAGAACAAATTTCAGCAGATGAATTTCGAGGAAGCTTACAGGTTCAGGCTAGCCGACCGATTTATAACTCATCTTATAATACGGTAATGCTAAATTTTAAAGACGATGATGTTCAATTTAAGTATGTAGAATATCAAGCTCTTGATTTTAACGAAACGGCTACGCCTAGCGAACTAACAGGGCTATTGGCTTATTATGCATATCTGATTTTAGGATTGGATTACGATACATTTGCAATGGATGGTGGAGCACCATATTTTGCAAAGGCAGAATCTGTAGTAAATAAGATGCAGAATTCGAATGTTGCTGGTTGGAAAGCTTATGAAAGTCGCGATAACAGGTATTGGTTAATTGAAAACATCCTAAACAATTCATATAGTCCGGTTCGTGAATGTTTATACCGATATCATCGATTGGGATTGGATCGAATGGCAGATCAACTGACTGAATCCAGAGCTGAAATTGCAGAAAGTTTAAGATTGCTTCAAAAAGCTTACAGAGCGAAACCCGGAGCTTTTATTTTAAAGATATTCTTTGATGCTAAAGCGGATGAATTGGTACATATTTTTAGTGAATCATTTACAGATGAGAAGAAGCGGGTTTTCAATATTTTAAGTGAAATTGATCCTGCCAATATTAAGAAATACAACAAAATTATCGGTCAAAAATAAGATTAGATGTAAATATTGTTTTTGCTGATTAACTACTTTTGCCGAAAATATATAACCTACAGTTAGAAAGATGCTTCAATCAATATCAATTCAAAACTTTGCTTTAATCAATCAACTTGAAATTGATTTTTCTGATGGATTCTCTGTAATTACAGGAGAAACCGGATCGGGGAAATCGATTTTGTTAGGAGCCTTATCCTTGGTTTTGGGGCAAAGATCGGAAGGAAATGTTCTGAAAGACAGAGAGAAGAAATGTATAATTGAATGTTCTTTCTCGGTTGAAAAATACAATTTGCAGGAGTTTTTTGAGCAGCAGGAACTGGATTACGAGAAAGAAACATTAGTTCGAAGAGAGATATTGCCCAGTGGTAAAACACGTGCCTTTGTAAATGATACTCCGGTAAATTTAAAAACCTTAAAAGAGTTAGGAGTTCGTTTGGTCGATATCCATAGTCAGAATCAGAATCTTGTACTTGGGAGTTTCGAATATCAGGTTGGAATTGTAGATACTTATGCAAAAAATGCTGCTTTGTTAGCTAAATATCAATTAAGCTATAAGAAGTATCAGAATTTAAGAACGGAATTAAGAAAACAAGAAGAAGTTGCAGCTAAAGAAAAGGCAGATTTGGATTATTTCCAATTTCAGTTGGAGCAGCTTAACGAAGCTGAACTTGCAGCGGGAGAGCAAAAAGAAATGGAGGAAGAGTTAGAAACTCTGAATCATGCAGAAGAAATAAAATCCGGCCTTTACCAGACATATGGATTGCTGTCAGAAGGCGATTCATCCGTAATTTCCAGATTGAAGGAAGCCAGAAGTATTATTTCTAAAATTCAAGCAGTATACGGAGAGGCCGATTCTTATTTTGAAAGATTAGATAGTTCACTAATCGAATTACAGGATTTATCGCAAGAGATAGATAGGAGTAATGAATCGGTTGAGTTTGACAATTCAAGAATTGACTTTCTTCATCAGAGATTGGATGCAATTTATTCTTTGCAACAAAAGCATAGAGTAGATTCTGTTGAAGAATTAATTCAAATTCGTGAGGAATTGAAAGAAAAAGTTGGCAAGATAGAATCAAGTGATGAGTTAATTGAAGATTTGAAGAAACAATTGGCCGAACAAGAGTTGAAACTACATAAAGCTTCTGATAATCTATCTGATAGCCGTAAGAAAGCAATTCCTAAAATTGAGAAAACAATTGTAAACCAACTGGTATTGCTAGGAATTCCTAATGCTAATTTTAAAGTTCATATTGCAAATAGCGAAGAATTTCAGCAATTGGGAGCCGATAAAGTTAACTTTCTGTTTAGTGCAAATAAAAACGGTAGCCTGGAAGAAGTACAGCGCGTAGCTTCGGGAGGTGAATTGTCTAGGTTAATGTTGAGTATTAAATACTTAATATCATCTTCAACAGCCTTGCCATCTATTGTGTTTGATGAAATAGACACAGGAGTATCTGGTGAAATTGCAGATAAAATGGGAGCTATGATGAATCAAATGGCTGAAAATATTCAGGTAATCAGCATTACGCACCTTCCTCAAATCGCTGGAAAAGGAAAATATCACTACAAGGTTTACAAGGCTGACGACGAGCATGAAACCTATTCAAACATTGTGCTTCTTGACAAACAGGAGCGTGTTAAAGAGCTTGCTAAGATGCTAAGCGGTGCTGATCTTACCGATGCAGCACTTGAAAATGCTAAGGTGCTGTTGGATAGTTGATTCCTTTCTGAGATTTTCAATTAAAGAATTTATTCAGTCTTAATTAATAAGATTGTTTAGAATCATTATGCGAATTAATGGTTATCTTTACAGCCTGAAAATTGAAAATTTCGAGTTATGTCGTATAATTTATTAAAAGGAAAAAAGGGGATTATTTTTGGGGCGTTGAACGAAATGTCGATTGCCTGGAAAGTTGCAGAATTGGCTGTAGAAGAAGGTGCGGAAATTGTCTTGACCAATACACCTGTATCGATTCGCATGGGAACAATTGATGAATTGGCTAAAAAATGCAATGCAGAGGTAATTCCTGCCGATGCAACCAATCCTAAAGATTTGGATGAGCTGTTTACCAAATCGATGGAAGTATTGGGTGGAAGAGTTGATTTTGTTTTACACTCTATCGGAATGTCTCCTAATGTTCGTAAGGGACACTCTTACGATGATTTAAATTATGAATACCTTAAGAAAACTTTAGATGTTTCAGCAACATCATTTCATAAAGTTTTACAATCAGCTAAAAAGCTTGATGCAATTAACGAGTGGGGTTCAGTTGTAGCACTTTCTTATGCAGCTGCACAAAGAACCATGTATGAATATAATGATATGGCTGATGCAAAGGCCATGTTGGAGTCTATTGCTCGTAGTTTCGGATACATTTATGGTCGTGAGAAACGTGTACGTGTGAATACAATTTCTCAATCTCCAACCATGACCACTGCTGGGAGTGGAGTTAAAGGATTCGATTCGTTAATTGATTTTTCGGAGAGAATGTCTCCTTTGGGAAATGCTGATGCTCAAGAATGTGCCAACTTCTGTATTACATTATTTTCTGATTTGACCAAAAAGGTTACCATGCAGAACTTATTCCACGATGGAGGATTCTCAAGCATGGGTATGAGTTTCAGGGCAATGCATCAGTACAATAAGAGTTTTAAACTTTGTGACGATTGCGAATAATAGCATACAATAATTGTCTGAAAATCCGGGTTGAAAGACTCGGATTTTTTTGTTTTAAATCAGCACTTATATAGATTGATTTGATTTTTATAATCTATCGATAATATGTACATTTGCCCTTAATTTTCTGAAGCTTGATGTAGTATCAGAAAGAATTGATAGTCCAATAATCGATTAGAGCCGTTGCTAAAGAAATTATTGATGTAGAAGTTTTTTCCGGGGTGTAAACGAATACACCGAGAAATGTATGTGAAGAAAGAAATGTAAACGGACTTAAAAATGCCCGTCTGGGCAGATGAGAAGTAAATAAATTATTTTCGAATGAAGGAATACAATATTAATCATTTAAGAGAACTTGAGGCGGAATCTATTTTCGTAATTCGTGAGGTTGCTGCTCAATTTGAAAATCCTGTGATGCTTTTCTCAGGAGGAAAAGATTCCATCGTAATGTTTCATTTGGCACGTAAGGCATTTGCCCCTGCAAAAGTTCCTTTTGCTTTGATGCATATCGATACAGGCCATAATTTTCCTGAAACAATTCAATTTCGCGATGAGTTGATGGAAGAAACAGGAACTCGCTTAATTGTTCGTTACGTTCAGGATTCTATCGATCAAGGAAAAGTAGTTGAAGAAACAGGCTTTGATGCAAGTAGAAACAAATTACAAACAGTAACTCTGCTTGATGGAATTGAAGATTTACAAGTAGATTGTGCTATGGGCGGAGGTCGTCGTGACGAAGAAAAAGCCAGAGCAAAAGAGCGTTTCTTCTCACATCGCGATGAGTTTGGACAATGGGATCCAAAAAATCAACGTCCTGAATTATGGAACCTGTTTAACGGTAAGAAGCACATGGGAGAACATTTTAGAGTATTTCCTATTTCGAATTGGACAGAAATGGATGTTTGGCAATATATCTATCTGGAAAACATTAAAATCCCGAATATTTACTTCTCTCATGAACGTGATGTGTTTGTTCGTAATGGAAATCTATTATCAGTTTCAGATTTTATTCCAATGCGCGATACTGAAAAAGTGGAGAAAAGAATTGTGCGATTTAGAACCATTGGAGATGCAACCTGTACAGGAGCTGTAGAATCAGAAGCGAATAGCCTTGAAGATATTATTGAAGAAGTAGCGGCATCGAGAACTACTGAACGCGGAACACGTCATGATGACAAACGTTCGGAAGCTGCTATGGAGGATCGTAAAAAAGAAGGTTATTTCTAAACAGATATAAGTTAATAGTTTTAAGCTAATGGCTAAAAGCCAAAAGCTAACAGCTAAAAATATAGATATGTCAGATAAAACATCAGGATATTTAGATATGGAACTTTTACGATTCACTACTGCTGGTAGCGTAGATGATGGTAAAAGTACTCTTATCGGAAGATTATTATACGATAGCAAAGCCATTTTTGAAGATCAAATGGAAGCTATCGAAATCAGTAGCCAAAAAAGAGGCGATGAAGAAGTTGACTTGGCTTTGTTAACCGATGGTTTAAGAGCAGAGCGCGAACAAGGGATCACAATAGATGTTGCTTACAGATATTTTGCTACTCCAAAACGTAAATTTATTATTGCTGATACACCAGGACACATTCAGTATACCAGAAACATGGTAACCGGAGCTTCTACGGCAAATGCAGCTTTAATTTTGGTTGATTCAAGAAATGGTGTAATTGAGCAAACATTGCGTCATTCTTACATTGCTAACCTTTTACAAATTCCTCATATTATTGTTTGTATCAATAAAATGGATTTGGTTGGTTACTCAGAAGAGACTTACAATAAGATCAAAGAAGATTACAAGAGGGTTGCTGAAAAATTGAATATTAAAGATGTTCGTTTTATTCCAATTTCAGCAAAATTTGGCGATAATGTTGTTGACGCATCTGAAAATATGGATTGGTACCAAGGTGAAACATTATTGAACCTATTGGAAACTATCGAAATTGTTGATGATCGTAACCATGAAGATGCCAGATTCCCTGTGCAATACGTAATTCGTCCTCAATCTGATGAGTATCACGATTACAGAGGTTATGCAGGTAGAGTTGCAAGTGGAATTTTCCGCCCGGGTGATAAAGTAAAAGTTTTACCTTCAGGCTTAGAAACTACAGTTAAATCGATTGATACTTTAGATGGTGAATTGGAGTTGGCTTTTCCTCCTCAATCAGTAACGCTTAATTTAGCTGATGATATTGATGTTTCGAGAGGAGATATGATTGTTGCAGCAGAGAATACACCAAAAGTAGAGCAGGAAATTGAAGCGATGATTTGCTGGATGAACGAACGTGCTATGATGCCACGTGGTAAATATACAATCAAGCATACTTCAAACGAAGCACGCTGTATGGTTCGCGATGTGAAATTCAAAGTTAATGTAAATACTTTAGAGGAAGTTGCTGAAGACAAGCAGGTAGGATTGAACGATATTGCATGTATAACATTTAAATCGGCTAAGCCTTTATTCGTAGACTCTTACAAGCAGAACAGAATTACAGGAAGCTTTATCATGATTGATGAAGGAACCAATGAAACTGTTGCTGCAGGAATGATTTTGTAATAAATCAGAATTATATGTATAGGCTGATATCCATTGGGTATCAGCTTTTTTTATGCATAAAAAAAGGTGACTCTAAGCCACCTTACTTTTGTAGTAGTGTTTATCTGATTTAGAATCTAAACCCAAAAGTCATTCTAATCTGATGATTTTTATTGTTTAAACTTACAATATCACTTCCTGGAAAAAATACATAGCCTTCATCATATTCCCTAAACTGATATCCCAAGTCGAAGAAGAAGTTATTTTGCTTGAAGCCTAAACCACCAGAATACGCTTCATAGCTTTCATCAATTGCTCCTTTGTACGGATCTCCAATTTTTGCATATCCGCCTCGTAAACTAAAGTTAGGGTTTACCCTTAATTCACCACCAATACGCAAGTTATGAGTAGATTCATATGATTGAGAAATTGATCGATTCAAATCATTGTAATCATTACCATCAAATTCACTGTTCGAATAATCAATCATTTCGTAATCAACACTAATAATAGCTCGTTTCCCTAATAGATATGCACCACTAAAAATAGCTCTAAATGGCGTTTCTAAATCAAAATTGCTTCTTGCCACAAAATCCGAGTATTTTTCATGATAAGCATTACCATCTTCAGGAAATTCAGGTTGATCATTCATGTCAGGAGTAAACTTAGAACTCATGAAAGTCTCATATCTTTCATCTAAATTGTAATAAGTTGGAGTGTGCAATGCAATACCCAAGCGTAAATTCTTTATTGGTCTTAGAATTGCACCAATTTTAAAGTTTACACCAGCACCTGATGTTTTTAAGAATTCTCTGAATGTGAACTCTTCCAAAGCACTTTCGTTAGGAATTGGAACATCACTGATCCCAAATATGGACTCAATATATGTAGTTGTAGACTTATAATATACATCTTGAATTCCAATTGAAGCACCTAAATAAAATTTGTGTGAGATATTAAAACCACCTGCTATAATGTACTCACCTATATATCCTTTTTCATCAATGTATTTCAATTGATCCATTGCATCATTAGGATATAAAGGTGTAATATAATTGAATTCGTCATCATGATTCAATAAATAGGTATCGTAGGCAAGTTGTTCCTCGAATGAATATAAATTATCAGGATTGGTACCATCAGATATATCTCTCCAGTAATATAATCTAGAGTTTGGTGATTCTACGTTCATGACAAAGCCTTCACGGTTGAAGTTTGCAACTCGATTATAGCCAATAGCAAAATTGAAATTTTGTATTCCTTTTTCTGGAGCTAAACGTGGCACCATGCTCGCCACATAACCAATGTTTCCAATTGTAAAACTATATTTCTCGTTGGTTTCTCCGCTATTCGAAGTTTCAACCAATTCTAGTGAAGGAGTAAATGTAAATTCAGAGCTTCTATAGACAGCAATCCCGGCAGGGTTTATACTTAAGCTGGAGAAATCACCACCGAGTGCACCAAATGCACCTCCCATTGACATAGATCGTGCAGTTCCACTATAGTCATGTTTTGAAAATCGTAAGGCATCATCTATTGTTTGTGCACTTAACGTTCCTGTTATTAAAAGGAAAATGAATATATAATAAATGCGTTTCATATCTAAAGATTTTAATGAAGCTAGTAGGATTAACAATATCTAAAATGTATTGTATTTAAAATTTAATAATTCTGTTTTATCAAGAAGAGATGGAGGATTCTCTTCTTGAACTATTTTTTATCTTCTGCGAGATCCACTACTACTGCTACTACCAGATGAAGACCTTGATGAACCTGAACTACCAGATGATCTGAATGATCCAGACGATCGAGAACTACTTCCACTTGATCTGTATGAACTTCCTGAAGATCTTGAACTACCAGATCTGTATAAGCTGTTAGATCTTGATCTGGTTGAACTACTCTTGTATCTAGAGCCTGAACTTGATCTTGTTGAAGATCCTGATCTATAATTAGGTTTTGATCTAGAACTGTTACTTCTCACTTTAGAATAAGAAGAACGCGTAGCTGACTTGCCCGAATAATTAGAGTTTCTTCTTGACGAACTGCTAGTCGAGTTATAAGATGGTCTTGTAGCCGTTCTGGTTTTATTATAGCTAGGAGAACTTGTTCTTCTAGAATTGTTATAGCTCGAACTTGAAGTTGACCTTCTTGTATTAGAGTATGAACTTCTGTTTTGGTTATACCTGGTTTGAGTTCCGTAACGAGTTCTTGTAGCAGGTGTACCGTCTACAGTTCTTCTTGTTGAAGAATAAGAACTTCTGCTTGGATTCGTACCTGTATATGATCTTCTGGTATTTGAACTGTATCTTGCAGCTGCTCTGCTACGTCTTGTATCTGTAGTAGTAGCCGAAGAAACTCTTCTTGATGTTCTTCTTGTATCTGATGATACTGCTTTTGTACCTGAAGAAGTACGTCTTGTTGAAGCTGTTGTGGTACCTGCTCTTGTACCTGCAGATCTTCTACTCAAATTTGAATTTCCAACTGTACCAGCTTTATAACCAGCAGATCTTCTGGTTCCCCTATAGCTTGGAACAGTGTAATATCCATGATTATGCCCGGCATAATGA
>JAOARS010000048.1 GCA_025210415.1 Marinifilum sp.
ATTCTTTCATTGTAGGCCTTTGAATGAACTTTTAAATCTTCTGTCAACTGGTGGTGACGTTGTTTTTTAACATCCAGGCTTACATCGTCAAACCATCGATGACTAAGAGCTCCGGGGCGAGGAGAGTACATAGCAATATATGCCATATTATATTGAAATTCATCCATAGCCTTTCTTGTATTTTCAAACTGCTCGTCGTTTTCACCCGTAAATCCAACAATGATATCTGTGAATAGGGTAGCCTGAGGAATCAACCTTCTAATTGTATGAACAATTTGACGGTACTTTCCCAATCCATGTTTTCTGTTCATATGAATGAGAACCTTGTCATCACCCGACTGAATGGGAAGATGAATTTGCTTTGCAAGGCAGTCATATTCAGCAATCACCTCAATCACTTCATCTGTCATATCGCGAGGATGTGGAGAAGTAAAGTAAACCCAAAATTCCTGATTCAGTTCATTCCCTAATTTTCCTATTTGTCTTAAAAGTTCCGGAAAATCAACTTCTTCACCTTTCTTGTCAAGTCCATAAGAATTCACATTTTGGCCCAATAAGGTTATCGATTTAAAACCTCTCTTAACCAAACTCTCAACTTCACCAACTATTTCGTGCGATGGACGCGATACTTCACGTCCACGTGTATAAGGAACAGCACAAAAAGAACAAAACTTATCGCACCCATTTTGAATAGGTACAAATGCTTCGAATTCTGAAGTATAGTTAGGTTTTACATTCCAAAATTCAGAAATGTTTTCATTTTGAGAATCAAAACCATTTTGCAAACCAACTGGGGTAGAGATTCCGTACTGCTGAATCATTTCAGGTAATTTCGGAAGATCCTTCATCTGAAAAATGATGTCGAATAGTTTTAAAAACTTCTCTAAATCAGAAGGTAAGATACAACCCGATACAAAAGTTACCAAGTTTCGTTTATTTTTCCAAAGGTTCCATTTATGAATTTTGGAATATACTTTATCAATAGCCTTTTGGCGAACCGAACAAGCCAGAATTCCAATCAGGTTAGCTTCATCCTCTTTATCAGTCCATTGGTATCCCATATTTTCAATAACAGAACGAACGCGCTCACCATCTGAAGCATTCATTTGACATCCCAATGATACAAGGTGATATTTCATTTTTAACTAATTATGAATTATAATTTCTAAAAATATACTTCAGTGTGTATCGGCCCTAAGCTTACTCCTTGTTTTTCAAGAATATCATAAGCTTCATAAATCATATGACAATTCCCACACAAATAACAAACCGTATCAGATGAAACAGGATTTTGTTTCAGATAATCGGTTACTCTGCCATGAAAATCTCCGGTGCTTTCTCTTGAAGTACATAAGATGTAATTTTCATTGCGATAACTCTCTCTTTCATAGGCTTCTTCTTCAATTCTAACACCATGTAATAATCGATAATCCATATTTGGATGAGTGGCAATAAAACTATGAATGGGAGAGATTCCTGTTCCGGTAGCAATAAAAAGAAATTTCTTTTTATCTATTTCATTCTCCTGTAATGAAAAATGACCAAATGGCCCATCAACATCTAAATGGTCGCCAGGCTTACATCTTTTCAGTTTCTTTGATACCAAACCTTCATCAACTTCCTTTATTAGAACTTCTAAAAAATCATCTTGCTCTGAACTGTAAATGGAATATTCTCTTCTGTCGATATTTCCAGAAAATCCTAATGTTATATATTGTCCGGTCTTAAACAAAAAATCATTTTTCTCCATTTTAATAATATAAGTAGATGGAGTCAGACTTCTTACTTCGATAACTTTATGTGATCTCATTTTTTATCTTGATACTATTCTTTTATTAATATTCCATATGCAAAAATATTATATGGAATCTTTTTAAATAAGGGATTACAAAAAAATACAAAATCTAGTTAAGTTACAAGCATTATAAGACCTTTTTCTCTGTAATAAAGTTAAAATTGATAATTTTTAGTCAAATTGAAGAAAATTACACACTTTTCATCTAGATGATTTGATTTTTAGGCTGAGGTTTTATTTTGTTTAGTTGTTGTATATGTGCTAATTACATACAGTATGTGCAGTTTTTAAGTGTCTGAGAATTGAGTAAAATTTTAATCTGCTATAACGGGCAAGTATACTTTGTGGATTTTGACTTAATGGTGCGTGCTGAAAATGTGACATTCTTTGCTTTTGGGTTTTCCTGAATTTTTAATCAAAAAAAGAAGAAAAATCAACTGTTGATTTTTTTAAATCATCAATTACCGGAATTTCAATAATCGGACAATCAAAATTCATTTTCTTCAGTTGATGTTCAAAAACTTTTACAGAATCTTTCAATATAAATTCCGAATCAGCAGGAAAATGATTGTAAATTAATCCATGTAAAGGAATATTTCTTTTTTGCAAAATTTCTAAACTAAGAAGAGTGTGATTGATACTTCCTAATTTTGATGAGCTAACTAAAATGGTAGGGTACTTCTTTTCTTCCAGGTAATCCAAAAGAGAATAGTCAAGAGTTATAGGAACATTCAATCCTCCAACTCCCTCTAATAAAACAAGTTCAAACTTATCTATTAATGTTTTAGTTGAATATTCAATCTTCTCCAAGTCGATGGTTTTGTTTTGCATTTGAGCAGCCAAATGTGGGGAAGCAGGATAATCAAATACAAACGGACAGGTTGTTCCATCTTTATCTTCATCTAACAATTCAATTCCCATTAAACTACGATGAGTTAGAATATCCTCGGATATTCCTTTGCAACCGGTTTGTGCAAATTTTTGTGTTACTACGGAATCACCTCTATCATTTAAATATTTGGCAATTAATCCTGTAGCATATGTTTTACCTGCATCGGTATCAATACCAGCAATAAAATATATCGACATTTCTGTTATTTTTTAGGTTTTGCTATAAAGTAAATCGGTTGATAGGTAAGAGGAACTCCCAATTCTGTACCAAACAAATCAGAATAATCGTCTTCAAACCTCTTTAAGTCACTCTTTGTCCATGCTTTACCTGGAATTCCATTCACACCCGTTTGTTTCATGTGTCTTAACACACCTAACGGATTTGCAAAATACCTGGTTATGGTCTCCCTGTCGCTCCAGATAATTTCAAATTTATCCGACAGCAATCGTTCGTGTTTTCCAAACGACAAGTAATTCAATCCTTTTCCTTCAACATCTCTAATTTCACGATAATTATCAGGTCCAAATGAACTAAAAACCAAAAGAGATTGAGGCAATAAAGCATCGTATATTTTATCCAAAAATAGCTTTAAATCACTAAACCACTGAAATGTAGAGCTAGATATTACCAGATCTAAATTTTTTGGCAGAGACAAAGATTCAATATCACCACCATAAAACTGAATACTTGTATCAATACTTTGTATTACTTCTTTGTATTCCTCAACAATATCATTAGCAAAGTATTCTGCTACCTGAAAATGTCGAAAAAACTTTTCTGTTAGCACAGCTGGCCCGCACCCAATCTCTAACACCCTTTTAAAATTATCTTTTTTGATATTTAGCAGTTCATTAACAAGCCTTGATGCAATAGCTTCCTGAACTATCGCATGTTTTCGATAGGTTTCAATGCTCTTTACAAAGCTTTTTTGAACACTTTCTTTATTAATTTTCTGATTCTTCACAGCTTAAATCCTCAATTATCTCATCCCACGAATTCCATTTGTCAAAACAGTAATGTGGGTAATTTCTTTCCTGATATTCTACTTTATCACTCCATGCATTCACCTGATTATCAGCAAGAAATATCAGATCTTGTTTTCCTACTAAAGCTTTGTTAAAAATAATCCAATCAGTAAAATGATTTTGAATTATGGATTGCAATACTTCCAACTCTTGCAATTGTTCTTGTAATTCTCTTTTGGGTACGTTCAATTTAAAGTGATTAAATGCAGATTTTCCTCCGCACATTCTCATCCAGAACTTCTCTAAGCTATTTTTATTTAACTCATTAATCGTAGCTTGAAAAACTGCAGGAGATATTCCTTTAAGCTTATCAATAGGAAAGGTAGTACCATTAATTGCTGTTTTTTCGGCAAACAAATTTTCATATTTCTTTAACAAAAGATTAGCCACATAAACACCTAATGACCAAGCGATAAGATATACTTTCTTATGATCTTCAAACAAACGATTCACCTCTTTGGGCAACAATAAATCTTTATAGTCATAACAAAGTAAAATATCGTATTCATAAGAACTTAAATGCTGTAATGGATTCTCATCACAACCCCAACCATTAAAAAAAAGAATGCACTTTTCGTTGGAAGCTTTATGTAACCATTTAGTTTTCATTACAAAACTCTTTAATTAAATTCGGTAAATCCTGCAAGTCCTCCCAACTCATATCTGCACAAACAGAAAGCCTTAACCTAGATGTTCCGACAGGAACTGCAGGAGGGCGAATTGGGAAAACCAAAAAGCCCTTTTTTTGTAAGTATGCTGCTAAATTTACACATTTTTGACTGTCACCAATAATAACAGGTACGATATTAGAACTCCCACCAGTTTCTATTTCTAAATCATTAAGCCTGTTCCGCAACTTGTCAGCAAGAAACATTACATGTTCACGCTCCATTCTCATTTTCACAATGGTACGCAGCATAATGTAATTCCAACTAATCACAATAGGAGGTAATGCCGTTGTAAAAATTAAAGAACGCATCTTATTGATTAAATACTTTTTAATTATTGGATTACAAATTACAAATGCACCAATTGAATTCATTGCCTTTCCAAAAGTACCAACCAACAAATCAACATCTTGTATGGCCTCACATTCTTCGGCTACACCCAATCCTTTTGTGCCACGAACACCCAATGAATGAGCTTCATCGAGATATAAAAAGCAGTTGTATTTGTTTTTTATTTCGATGAGCTTTTGCAAATTGGCTTCATCACCATCCATGCTAAACACCGACTCACTTACAATAAACACACGATTGTACTCATTTCTTTTATCCTTAAGAATGTCCTCAAGGTGCTTATAGTCTACATGCTTAAATCTCATATAATCAGCATTAGCTAAACGAATGCCATCAATTATACTTGCGTGGTTTAACTTATCCGATAATATCAAATCTCCTTTACTTGCAAGAGCAGCTAATATACCTATATTGGCATGATATCCGGAATTGAAAAATAAAGCTGATTGTGCATATAACTTTTCCAATTCTTTTTCAAGCAAATCATATTCAGAAAAATTACCTGTAAGAAGTCTTGATGATCCTGCGCCAAACGAATTGCCTTTTGGTCTTGGTATATTTTTTTTATTTACACCCAAATAATCGTTGGAGGAAAGATTAACTTTAAAATCATGATCAGAAATATTTTTGAGTGATCTTAAATTACCTGATTGCTCTAATTTTTCTAATTCTTCTGAATATTTCAACAGTAAGTTATTCATCCTAAAATTTAATTGTTTTAACAATAGAAATAAGATTTTCACATAAGAAAATTAAATCTTTGTCCGAAATTATAAATGGTGGCATAAGGTAAATCAACTTACCAAATGGTCGTACCCAAATACCATTCTTTACAAACTCCTTTTGCAAATCTGCCATATTAACAGGTTTATGCATTTCAATTACGCCAATGGCACCCAGAACCCTAACATTATTAACATTTTCAAAGCCTGCTGCACGATACAGTTGTTGCTTTAATATGTTTTCAATTCTTTCTACATTCAACTCCCAATTACTTTCTAAAAGCAAGGAAACACTGGCGATTCCAACGGAACAAGCCAATGGATTTCCCATAAAAGTTGGACCATGCATAAAGTTGCCAGGAGTGCCATTTGAAATTCCTTCACAAACTTTCAAGTTTGTCAAAGTTGCAGCAAAAGACATGTATCCACCAGTAATAGCTTTGCCGATGGCCATAATATCAGGTTCGATATTAGTGTATTCGCATGCAAATAATTTTCCTGTTCGTCCAAAACCGGTGGCAATCTCATCAAATATCAGTAAAAGGTCATATTCATCACAAATATACCTCAACCTATTAAGATATTCCGGATGATAAAATCTCATTCCACCAGCACCTTGTACAACAGGCTCAACAATAATTGCAGTTAATTCTTCATGATGATCCATTATCATTTTCTGCATTGGACAAAAAGATTCTTCATTCCAATCTTCATAAAATTCACATGAAGGAGCTTCAACAAAGTAGTTTATTGGCAATACTCCTGTAAAGATTTCATGCATTCCTGTAACAGGATCACATACCGACATAGCATTAAACGTATCTCCATGATAACCGGAACGTATAGATAGAAACTTATTTTTCTTGTAATTTTTAGTTGCAAATCTGTATTGAAGTGCCATTTTCATTGCCACTTCAACAGCAACAGACCCTGAATCACAATAAAATACTTTCTGAAGTGATGGAGGAGTGATGTCAACAAGTATTTTGGCAAGGTCTACAGCAGGTTGGTGAGTAATTCCGCCAAACATTACATGCGACATTTTTGTCAGCTGATTCTCTACAGCCTTGTTCAAAACAGGATGATTGTACCCATGAATCGCGCACCACCAAGAAGACATGCCATCAATTAACTCCTGGCCAGATTCTAACTTTAATCTTACTCCCTTTGCTGATTCTACAGGATAAACTGGCAACGGATCTTTCATCGAAGTGTAAGGATGCCATACATGTTCTCTGTCAAAACTAAGGTCAATATTACCTTGCTTATTCATATTAATTGTCTATTCTTAATAATTTAGAGCGTAAAGCTATGATTTCTTAAGATAAGAGAATAAAATTTGAGCGTATTTTTAATAACATATATCCTTTCAACACTTCGCTAATGTTTTTTTAGCTATGAGATTTACAACAACTTATGTGTTTGAGGTGTAATTTTTCAACGATTTGTTTTTGAGTGTTTTACAAGCCAAGCCAATGACTAAAAACCAACAAACTATTATCCTTTAATACCATTTCTGATTTAAATGAATACTCAGGTATATTATTAACTAAGTTTAAATGTTAATCGGTATAAGCTTCAATATAACAATTCACTACACGTTCAAACTCTATAATGTTTGTGTTATCCACATGTTAAAATACTTCAAATACATTTCACCTTGTAGAATAATGATTAATTTGGCATCAGTTAAAAAATCTGACAAAATGAAACGAACGTGATTTTTCACCACTCTTCTTAATGTCAAGTCAATTGTGAAATATTAGATAATTCGTAGTTGCTTTTTGAATCTTTATAACTACGTGAGTCTTTTTATAATGAATAAAAGCAAAAATGAATCCCAATAAAAGCGAGAGTACGAAAGGGTAAGCTTGAATTGACACTGGCAAAGATTTGAGATGAAGCGTTCATGTATTCAAAAAAATCAAACAAATGAAAGCAATTAAATTTATTGTGGCTTTAAGCTTGTTTCTGGCCTTTAATTCCAATGCGATGGCTCAGAAAATTTATAACCCGCATGCCAATGCCAGGGAAGATATTAAAACGGCTCTTGCTAATGCAAAAAAAGAAGGCAAACATGTTTTAATTCAAGTTGGAGGTAATTGGTGTCCTTGGTGTATAAAAATGCACAAATACCTTAACAATCAAGAAGAAATAAATAAACTTCTTAATGA
>JAOARS010000494.1 GCA_025210415.1 Marinifilum sp.
ATAATGAAAAAACTATTATTAGCTATCATGCTATTGTGTAGTATTACTGCTTATTCTAAAGAATATACCGAAGTTGTAACAGTTGAAGGAAAAACAGCAGACCAATTGTATTCATCAGCTCGTGAATGGTTTGCTGAAACATTCAAATCTGCTCAAGATGTTTTACAAATGGATGATCCGGTTGCAGGTAAATTGATAGGTAAAGGCATGGGTAGTGGTCGTCATAAAGGAATGGTATCAGTTCCTTTTAGTTATGAATATCAAGTAAAAGTATTCGTAAAAGATGGAAGGTACAAGTACACAATTGAGAATATAGCATGTGTTACTGATGGAGTAAGAACACCTTACGAAGATTATGAAAAAGCCTATGAAAAATTTAAAAACAAAAAGAAAAAAGCAGAGTTCTTTTCTAATATATTGAACACCATAGATTCTGATATGACTAAATTAATTGCTAGTTTAGAAACTAAGATGAATGGATCTGAAGATAATTGGTAACCACTACACATTACTTGCAACTAAAAACCCCAGCCTAGTCGGTTGGGGTTTCTTTTTGCCAGTTATCTATTGCTTCTTTAATTGCGAGATGTAATGATTGCTTTCTATTAAGTGGTATCCCTAATTGTTCTGATTTCATTTTCGACGCTTCGTCGAAATCCTTCATTAATTTTTTGTCAATGTGGAATGTGACAGATGTCTCGTTTTCTCTCATTATAATTTATTTTAATACTTATTTAATGCAAATATAATTTAAAAAACTTTATTGAAAATTTGTAGATTAATTTATTTAGTCTTTAATTTGTCATTATTAAATAATTATTTACCAATTAAAAATCTTAACAAATGATTGTAAAGAAAAATTTTGGAGGTTCAGATGTAACTTTCGAGCCTGCATTAATGAATCAAAACGTAATGGTGAATGCTACTCAAATGGCAAAAGTTTTTGGAAAAAGACCAGTTGAATTTTTAAGGAATGATCAAACACAAAAATTTATTGAAGCTTTTTGCCAAAGTGAGAATTTGCACTTTGGTGATGAGTTTTCTCCAAAAGGACAAGTAGTAAAAATTCAAAAAGGTGACCCTAGCGTAAGTGGAACATGGATGACGAGAATTTTGGCTTTAAAGTTTGCAGCTTGGTTAAGTCCTGAATTTGAAATTTGGGTATTCAAAACTATTGAAGAAATAATGTTTGGTTATTCTCGTGAACAAGATAAATCCATTCAGAGAACGGTTGAGCTTCAACAGCAGATGAAAGCAATTGAAGGGAAAATGGAACGAAGCGGCAAAGATTTCGACGAGTATATGAAATTGCAAAAACAGATTACTCACGAAAGATCTTTAAGAGCCTCTGTTACTAAAAACCGATTCAGAGAATTTTACAAGCTTATGGTTACAGATAAAAAGCAACTGAAATCATAAATAAAAAATCCCCCGCTCAAACGGTGCTCGAACACCATCGCGGGGGAAATGTCAAATAAATTAACAAAACAAAGATATGGAAAATATCGAAATTAATGGTATTAAGCTAACACCCGAAGCCATTGTAGAGATAAGATCTCTGCAAACTGGCAGCAATGCCGAAGGCTTTACATTTGATAATTCAGGCATCAATTTAAAAATGGATGCCCTGCAAAACATGTCCGATTTTTTAGTGCGTATAAGTGGCACTGTTGATGATTGTTACCACAAAGAAATATTGGGCATTTTGCAAGATGTACAATATTTAAAGGATTCTTTTCTAAGCTTTAAAGCACCCGGGAAAGGAGGCAAGTCATGACAAGAGAGCAAAGAATAGCCATGCAGGAAAAAAGAGTTGCCGAATGTCGGGATTATCTCAAAAAATCGAGGCGTTTGTATGAAGAATGTCGCCAAAAAACAATAAAAGAAAAAGCAAAGTTGCAGAATTTGAGAGAAACAAACCGTTTAAAAAATTAACATTTACAAAGCCTTACCATTGTGTGAGGCTTTTTTTATTTGTACCGGGCGCAATTTTAATTGTCCTTTTAAAAACATCCTTATTCGGCTACTTTTCCTGTATGAAAGAAATTTCAGGATATGAAGCAATAGCACGAATGAGAGGTTTGCGCCATGCCACCAATCAGTACTTTAGCATGTGGCATTTGCGTATGGATGGAAGTGGAATGCGTGAGGTTTTACGCTGTAGGGTTCGTCCATCTTTCCCAAAGGAAAAATTTAAGGTTAACCCGGAGCTTTATCTTACCTATACCGATTTGGGATTGGCAAAAGAAGATCAGAACAAAACTTGTCGTCGCCGTTTTATTCGTTACGTTGCTTTTCCTCCTGAGTTCGAAAAACTAAAAATTAACTGGTTTACTCATGGATAGAATAGGAAAACACGGCCTTGTAGAATTACACGATGGAGGAACTGCCATGTTTCAGGTTGTCGCCTCTGCCGATAGTGCAAGCATGTCGGAAGAAATTGCCGAAATGGCAAAAACACAACAGTTTAAGTATGGAGAATCGATGTATTACGGCGATTATACCATAGCTGCATGGGGCGAATATAATTTACTACCGCAGGAAACCATTGGCATGACTCGCAAAAATCCGTATTTGCCGGAGATTCTTAAAAAACAATCGAGAATGATGTATGGCAATGGACCGTACCTCTACAAAACCAAAGAGAGCGAAGAAGATAGTAAAACGGTTCGTGTTCCGGTAACCGAAAAATACAAGCGTGTAAAAAAATGGTGGCAATCGTGGGAAAAGCTGGGTTTACCTTCTGTTTTTATGTATTTAAGTCAACGCATTTCCGACTATTTTTATATTGAAGGTGCTGCAAGCGAGTATCATTTTAATGCCAGCCGAAAAACCGGAGGGAAATATCATATCCCGATAAAAGGCTTAAAGCATGTACCTATACAGAAATGTCGTTTGGCTTTTCGTGGTAAAATGGGCAATACCGATACCATTACCGACGAAATGTGCGATAAAGTATTGGTAAATCGTTGGGATTATCCGTACCGATACGATGCCGACGAATGGGATAGATTTGATCCGGCCAATCCATTTAAATCGAATACGGTTATAAATATTACTGCTGACAAAGCAGCCGGAGAAGATATTTACCCGATTCCTACTTCCTATTTTGGGTTAAAAGAGTGGATTAAGGCCGCAAACCTCGATCCTTCCTATATCAACTCGTTCCTGAAAAACAGTTTATCGGCCAAAATTCATGTTAAAATTCCCGATGCCTGGATTAAGTCGAAAATTGATGAGTTGAAAAAGGTAATTAATCTGAATCGGGAACTTGATCAGGATGGGAAAGAGATTGTTACCAAATGGGAAGGTTTGGCGATTAAAACCACTTTAGACTATGGATTGATTAACCGATTGATTGCCCGAAAAATTCAGGATGCAACCAGTGTGTTAAGCGGCGAAGGCAAAAACCAGGGAAAAGCTTTTTGGAGTAGAACTTTCTTAACTCAGCACGGTGTGGAAGAGTGGAAGTTTGAAGAAATACCTGTGAAATACAAAGAATTTATCGAAAGTATTTTAAAGGTTGACGAACGAGCACTGAAAGCCATTTTAGCAGGTAAGGGAATGGATCCTGCAATATCGAACGTTAGCAACGAAGGTGTTTTTAACAGTGGTTCGCAGGTTTACTATGCTTATTTGGTGTATCTGCAAACTCAGCCTTATGCCGAAACCTTTATTATGGAGGATTTAAACCGTGTGGCTCGCATTAATTTCCCCGAACTGGAAGAAAACGATGTTTACATCGGACTAAACTGGAATGTACCTGAACGACAACAGGAAGTTGAACCACAAAACCGAATGGATAAACAAAAATAATATGGGCTACATCATAAAACATCAAGACGAAATGCGCAAATACGTTCCGGTAAACGGTTCGTTTGATATCGAAAATTCGGAAAGCGGTTTTAAAATGGCCGAACGTGAGATAAAAGATATCATTTCTGCAAAAGTATATCTGTTGGCATTGGCTTTTTACGAGTCCGATAAATATGCCAATCCTGAAAGCGATCAGGAAAAACTAATGAAGAAATTGGTTGAATACATTCAGGCTCCCTTTTCGAATTATGCCATATACGATGGTTTTATCTGGAAAATTCTGAATGTAAACAATTCATCGATAACCATTATTACCGGCGACAACGAAAAATCTCCGAACAAAGGGCAGTTGATCGAAGCCAAAGAAGATTTACTGGAAAAAACCTGGGCTTTTGTTGCCGACTTAATCGATTTTTTGAACGAAAACGAAGATGCCATTGTCGATTCGGATAATAAAGTTTGGAAAGAGAGTGAGCAATACAAAAAGATTGCTGCCGATGTGTTCGATGGTTATCGCGATTTTGATGAATTTTTGGGAATTGATAAATCGGCTGTTTTCTTCATGAAAACAAATGCCATTCGTCAGCGAATTGTTGATGATGAACTGGATGTTCGTTTGGGCGATATTTCGGAAGTATTGAATGCGGAAAACAAGGATGAAAAGCTGATTAGAAAAATTAAGCGTTTTATGGTTTTTCGTACTACTGCTATTGCCTGCGAAGAGTTGGCAATTACCAACCTTCCTGCAACCATCCGTCAAACTTACGATAGGGAAATATACGCTGCAGGTGGCAAAGAAGACAGCATGATAAAAACAAAAATTGCAAAGCATTACCACATAAAGGCTGATGATATTTTAAAAGGAATAGATCTTTACCAGAATAGCAAAAAGAAACTTACTACCAACGAAACTTTTACTACTGATTTTGAGAACACGCCAGACGCTGACGATAAATTTTTTAATGCCGTATGATAAAATACAGATTAAATAACAAAACCATTGAATTGGAAAGCTCGTGGGAAGAGCTGAAACAAGATCATTTTTTAGCTTTAATGGAACCATTGCGAAAGGTGATATCGGGCGAAATAGATGTAATGGATTTTAGACTTTGTTTGCTCGAAATTCTTACCGGATACAAACGAAGCAAGAAAAAACGTTCGAAGAAAGAGATATCTGAAATTAACGATAATTTGTTCTTAATGGCTTGGCGTTTGGGTTTTCCGCTAAAACCCCATTACGAAAATCCCGAAATACTTACCGTTTTACCTGCCGAACTACAGGAGGAGTTAAAAACTAAGTTTCCGTTCGAAATATTGGATGCCGATCATTATGCCATGATTGAAGGAATATCTAAACTTTTAAAATGGTGTCCGGTTGTTAATCTGAATTTTAAACGGAATTTAATTCCGAAAATTAAAATCAGAAGAAAGATATTTATTGGTCCGCGATTCGACATAGACGAAAATGGAGTGGTTGATACGGATATTTGCGCTGATGAGTTTTGCGAAGCTTCGGATTACCTTGCTTTGTACGAGGAAACAGGAGATGAGAAGTATTTGAATAATATGTCTGCTGTTTTTTATCGTGAAAACAGGGCGGAATTTGATGCTACAAAGGTAAGAGATAGAGCAAAATTGTTTGCAAAACATTTAAATGATGATTACCGATCGGCAATTGTTCTGTTTTTTAAGAATATTTACCACTACGTACAAAATCATTCGGTTTACTCAGCCCTGTATCAGGCTTCGGGCGAAAAGAAAAGTGAGTTTTTAAATATCGGGTTGGCAAAGGCGATTTTTCAGGTTAGTGAAGAAGGACTTGGCAGTTATAGTGATGTAAAACGTTGGTTGTTGCCCGATTTTTTAAATCAACTTATCAGACAAATAGAAAAAGGAGTTAGTACATATAGAAATGCAGAAAAAACAGACTTCGAAATTGCCGAAATTTTAGGCTTGCCTTTAGAAATTATTGAAAAAATGTAATTATGGATGTAATTGATTCGATAAAATACTTTGCACAGTTTGCGCCAAAAGATGCCGTATTGAAGAATTTTGAACGTATGGAAGGCTATAATGATATTCCTGGATACGAAGAATTGCGAGCTTATGTGAAAGAATTGCCTGATCATCCTAAAATGCCAGAACTAAAGGGTTTTGTGCTTGCAGGGCACGAAGAAGATAACCTAAAAGATCATATTAAAAGTTTGAATGGATATTTTCTGATGATAGAGTATGGAATACTGCAGGGGTCGAGGCCTGATAAGGTTGGAGTTCGTGATTTTTCTTTTGCTGAAACCATTTTCCTGGTACATCATGGCAACAAAAAAGGCTTCGATATTATTCAGGAATCGCTGATAATGGATGAATGTGAGCGATTGTCACGAAAATTACTACAGCAAATGGAGGCTGACGACAAAGAGGAACTTTGCGGAAACACCAAGTTTTTACAATCGGCTCTCTCCCTGGTTCCGGTTGATAGCAGTCGAATGCATGGAGCAATAGGCTGGGGCTTAACCATTAGTAAAAACACGGTTTTATTCTAGTGTATGGATCGATTAAAGCAGGAATATCTATCGAGTGTTTTAAGCGAAACATTTCAAATGATCAGCGATTTGCAGAATCAGACTGTAGAAGAATGGGGCTTGTTTGATTCCGGTGATTTAAAAAAATCAATAAGAAAGCATTTTACCTATCAACCTTTTGACGATGGCGGGGCAATATCTGTAAGGATACTTAATTATGCCCGATTTCTGGATATGAAGAATCCGAATCGTCAGTTAAAACGTGAAGGATATCACTTGTACAACAGGATTGTTTTTGGCGTGCTTTATAACAGAACCTTACCTGCCTTAAAATATGGTTTTACCGATGAATTGAGAAATAATGTAATGAATGCTTTGCGTGAAAGTGGCAAAAGTATTGAAGATGGGGCAAAGCGTGCGTTTGCAATGGATTTGAAGTCTAATTTTTTTGAAAAATAAATCTGATGGCGAAGAAGTTAACCGATGACATGTTAAAATGGACACTTGAGGTAGATGGGAAACCTGCCCAAAAATCTCTTGGTATTCTGGAGCAAAAAACCAAAAGCCTGGAAAAGGCCAACAGGGGACTTGCTGTTGAAATGCAGAAATTAAAGAAAAAAGGCAAGGAAAATACTAAAGAGTTTAAGGAGTTAGAATCCCAATACAAAGAGAATAATAAAACCATTCGCCAATCGAAAGCCAGAATGAAGGAATTGCGTGAGGAGATTGGTTTAACCGGGTTGACTTCTAATCAACTAAAAAAGAAGGTTCGCGACTTACAATTGGAAATGGATAACCTTACCCCTCATACTCCTGAATGGAACAGGCTGAATAACGAGCTAAAGGTTACTAACAAACGTTTCAGCCAGGTAAAAGCCGGAGGCAGTAAATTAAATTCAATGTTTGGATCTATAAAAAAGATGCTTCCGACCATTGGTTTTGCTGCTATGGCTGCAGGTGCATACCAGGGATTAAAACGTATAATTTCCGGTTCGGTTCAAACAAGGGCTGAGTTCTCGAAATATGAAGCCATGCTTATCAATACACTTGGTTCTCAGAAATTAGCTAATGCAGAATTCGCAAAACTTCAAAAATTTGCTGCCGAAACTCCTTTCCAGTTAAGTGAGTTAACCAATTCGTATGTAAAGCTTTCCAATTACGGATTACAGCCTACTATGGATGATATGCGCCGTTATGGTGATTTATCGGCCAGTTTGGGAAAATCCTTCGATCAATATGTAGAAGCAATTGCAGATGCCACTCAGTTTGAGTTCGAAAGGTTGAAAGAATTTGGTATTAGAGCAAAAAAACAAGGCGACAAAATTAAATTCACTTTTAAAGGCATTACTACCGAAGTAAATGCTGAAGCTCAGGTCGTACAGAAATATTTATCTTCATTAGGTGATATGGCGGGTGTTGCCGGAGGTATGGAGAAGATTAGTAAAAGAATTGGTGGAGCATTGTCAAATAGTAAAGATGCCACTGATGCTTTAGAAAATGCAATTGGTAAGAGATTGGAACCTACTTTGGTTGAAAATATTCGCTCCTGGACCAAATTTAAAAACAGTCTGGCCGATTACATTGCTTTAAAACCTTCCGAAAAGATCCAGAAAGAACAGGATAGTTTGAATGTGCTTGTAAACTCCATTATTTCAGTCAATGACAATCAGAAATTAAGAAATGATTTAATCGCCGAATTAGAGAGAGAATATCCTTCTTTTATTTCAAATTTGAATTCTGAAAAAGTAACCAATAGGGAATTGTTATCAGCACTGAAAGAGGCCAATAAAGAATATTTGAAGCGGATTAAAATTGCTGTAGTTGAAGAAGATTTGGCAGAAGCAAACAAAAATCAGCATGAGGTTCAAAAGAAGCTTCGTGAAACAGTAAAAAATATTAACGCTGCCTATGACCAATTGGTTTCTGTAAAAAAAGAAAATGCTACACTTGATGAAAAATTAGTAGCTATCGGCAAAACGTCTATTATGACTCAGAATTCATATGTAGGTGCTCAAATGAAAAGTAATCGAGATTTAGCGAGGAATTTCAAGTCAACATACGACAAATTGCTCAAGCAACAATCCGAATATATTAGCCAGTATAATGTTTTACTTTCTGAACAATCAGAATTGGGTGGAGATGAAGAAGGGACTACTACCACGCACAATGTTAGCACCGTAAAAATGACTGAATTCAAAGATGATGGTTCTGATGAGAAGGAAATGTGGAAAGAGTTGGATCAGGAAATCTCTAACATGATTTCAAATTGGGAGGAAGCTCGACAACAATTCGATGAAATAAAAAAAGAGTTTGGTTTAGGAGACGATGATTTAGCCATTCAACAAGAGGCAATGGCTCAATTACAGAAACTTCGGAATGATAATGTTATTTCCTTACAAGAGCATGAAGAAGCGAAAAAAGCCATTAAGGATACTTATAAATTACTTGAACTTGAAGCAGATATTTTATATGCTGAGACTGATGGTGAAGAGTGGGCTGCTAAATATGCATTAGTTCAGAAACAATATGATCAGGAGTTTGCCGCTGCGGAAGGTAATCGTTTAAGGGAGTTAAAGGCAAAAGAAAAATTCGAAAAGAATGTTGATAAAATCAATAAAGATGCTCTTGCCAAAAAACAAGCAATTAAAGCGAAGGAAGATGCAATTCGAGAAGCAAAACTTTCATCTATTTCAAATTTTGGAGCTCAGTTTGCCGAATTAGTTGGTAAAGAAACGGCTCTTGGTAAAGTTGGATTCTTGGCATCAAAAGCAAAAGCGATATCTGATATTATTATTAGCACTCAAGTAGCGAATGCAAAAGCTGTAGCAATGTTCCCTGTTACATCTGGTCAACCTTGGGTAACCATTAATACAATTGCTGGAGCTATGGGAGTTGCCAATGTAGCTAAACAAGTACTAGGATTCGAAGAAGGTGGTTTCACCAATGTTCGTCGTGCCCAGGATAACAAAGAATTCCGTGCCAGGTATCAACCAAACCGCAGAGGCTTTATCGACAAGCCAACCGTTTTGGTTGGTGAAAATGGAAATGAATTTGTGAGTAATGCCAAGGCGGTGAGTAATCCTACCGTAAAACCTTTCTTAGATGTAATAGATGCAGCTCAACGTGCCGGAACTATAGAAACTTTAAACCTGCCTGCAGTAATGAATAGCATGGCGGTTGAAGGAAGGGAATTAGGAGGCTACACCAATAAAAAAACATCCGATGATATTGAGTTTGATCCACAAGAC
>JAOARS010000495.1 GCA_025210415.1 Marinifilum sp.
GTATAACTCTCATCTAAAGAAAAATGATTTGCCAATTTATTTGCCAACATACTTCCTAAATTCGATGCATGATCGCCATATTTGCCTGTTTTGGCATCCTCTAAAAAATCATTGCTAATTCGATATGTTCCACCCTCCAATGGTTTTACAATGCCACCTCTACCAACAATTCCTATCACATTATAACTCTTACCGGCTAACATATCACCCAAACAATTTTTAAGCATTTCAAATCGATACTCAAACTGATCAGTAACTCGATTAAACCGATCCAAATCTTTTTGTAAATGTCTGGCTACAAAATCTTCAATTAATCCATCGCGATTGTACAATGCTAATTTTGTTGAGGTTGATCCAGGGTTAATTACAACCACAATCTCTTTCAAATTCATAGTTTAAATATTATCTGATTATTCTTTTTCTAACTTTTTGCCATTGATCTGTAGCCAAAAAACTTTCGTCCATATTAGCCAACATTACTTCCATCTTTTTCATAGGGATTGCCAGACTTAATATGTTCTCGGTAACGAATGGGCGAGCTGATGGATCGAACATTCCTAAAATTGCTTTAGGGTTTTCTTTATCTATTTCCTGATATGGGAAAGTAATTATTGAACCACAGCCTGAAGAAAAAGGAGCAATTGCAGTTTGTACATCAGTCTGATCAAAGTTCGCAAGGGTAAATAACCCTGAAAGCACATCAGGCTTTGCAAAAAATATCACCACTTCGGGATTATCTTCTTCTGAAAGCTGATCCCATCGTTTAAAACTGATATATTTTCCCGGAGCATCATAAACCGGAAACTGATTAATTACCTCTTGTGCAATATCTTTATTTTTAAGATATCGTTCCTCACCAGTTGAAAGGTAATCAGCCAAACCAGGCATAAAATCGGCAAATCCACAATATGCTTTTCCTCCCGCACAACTTACCGAATCCGAAGAAAAACTCAAGCTTTCTCCTTTACGAATCCTGTTCAGCTGACCAATTATGCACATCCAGTTTTTGGGTTTGATTTCCTCTTCTTGTATTTGATTATTGCTGTACCAAAATGTTATGGGAAAATCGGTTTCTTCTCCGAAATATGTTCGAAACTTTTCTATAAAATTCTGTTTTAAATTGATATCCATACATGAATGTTTTAGGCTTATATAAAAATATCAAATTTGAACTCAAGATCATCAATCAAGAACAATTAATACCAAATTAACGTGAACTTGAGCCATAAAATAGTTTCTTTTGCACTTCTACTGCGTTAAAAAAGATGCACCGTACCCCTGCTATGGCTTACTTTTTCGCCTTGCATAAGCACAAAATATACCAATTTTATATCGCCCAACTTCAAATTAAATTGGTATAAATCCAATAAAAAAAATTGGCAAAAAAAGATATCTTTGTATGAATTACCAGTTTTTAAAAGATGGACAGAGAATTCTTAATCAATAAATACAACGTTCCGGTACCAAGATATACCAGTTATCCAACCGTACCATTTTGGGGTGATGATAAACCGAATTCAAAAGAATGGTTGAAAGTGGTTAAACGTACTTTTGATGAGTCGAATGCTACTAAGGGTATCAGTATTTATGTGCATTTGCCATATTGCGAGCGTTTGTGTACTTATTGTGCCTGCACTAAAGTGATTACGCGTGATCATGGTGTAGAAGATCGATACATTGATTCTTTGCTTCAGGAATGGAAAATCTACCTTGATACTTTTGGAGAAAAACCAATTCTTCGAGAATTGCATTTAGGAGGTGGAACACCTACTTTCTTTAGTCCTGAGAATTTGCAGAAACTGATTAATGGAATAAAAGAACATGCCGATCTGCATCCTGAATATGAATTCAGTTTCGAAGGTCATCCGAATAATACTACCAGAAAACATTTACAGGCATTATACGATGTTGGATTCCGCAGAGTAAGTTATGGTGTGCAGGATTTCGATCCGGAAGTACAAAGAGTAATCAACCGAAAGCAAAGTTTTGAAATCGTAAAAGAGGTAACCGAAGCTGCAAGAGAAATTGGCTATCAGTCGGTTAATTTTGATTTAATTTACGGATTACCAAAGCAAAAAATTAGTTCGGTTCGCGATACTTTCGAGAAAGTTTCTGAACTGAAACCAGATAGAATTGCTTACTATTCCTACGCTCATGTACCGTGGAAAACCAAAGGCCAACGCATGTTTACCGATGCTGATATTCCGGATAGTGCAGGAAAAAGAGCATTGTATGATTTAGGAAAAGAGAAGTTGGCAGAACTAAACTATAGCGATATAGGAATGGATCATTTTTCTCTTCCGCACGATGAGTTATTTGCAGCTCGTGAAGAAAAGCGTTTGCATCGTAATTTTATGGGCTACAACACTTCACACACCGAATTGTTAATTGGCTTAGGTGCATCCTCAATTTCTGATGCTAAATATGCTTATGCACAAAACCCAAAAGAAATTCATTTGTATGAAGAAGCTTGCCAAAATGGCGAATTGGATTTGGTCAAAGGTTATTTTCTAACACATGAAGATTTAACAGTTAAGAGAGCGATTTTGGACATTACCTGTCGTCGTGAATTATTCTTTACCGATGAGCTAAAAACCTATCTGCCTGTTGGGATATTTGACGAATTGGAAGTAATGAAGAACGAAGGTATCATTGAACTTAGCAATGAAAAATTAATAGTAACCGATTTGGGTATGATATTCCTTAGAAATATTGCAAAACCGTTTGACAACAAGTTACGTTACTCCAAAAAAGGTGGCGATAAGATGTTTTCTAAGGCGATATAAA
>JAOARS010000496.1 GCA_025210415.1 Marinifilum sp.
ATTCAAAATCGTAAACACCCATCACTTTTCATTGAAAATCGTTAGTTTCTTTTTCTGTAAATCTTTCATTGATTGCAATATATGAATAATCAAATTGTTGATTTTGAAAGGAAAAAATTAAATATTTTGCACAGCCTACCTGTCGGGATTTTCTCTAAAAAGGGAAAAACTCCACTTGAAAATGCTATAAGAGATTCATCACTATCTAAACTTGAGGGACTTTTCAATAGAAAACCCAACATAAATACAGATACAAAAAAAAGCTTCGAAAATTAATTTCGAAGCTTTTTTTAAGTTGACCCATAAGGACTCGAACCTTAAACGTCTGGACCAAAACCAGATGTGTTACCATTACACCATGGGTCAATCATAATGCGTCTTTTCGCAAAGACTCTGCAAATGTAATAATTTTTTTTTGTGTGCAAACAAAAACCTAAAAATATTCTGTCTGAATTCAAGGGAAACACTGAAATTTGACTATTTTCGTTCAAATTATTTAACTACGAATCAATACAAAAACGAAAATACACACAAGATGAGATCGAATTACAATTTGGTTAATAATGTGTTAGGTTGGCTAGCCTTTCTTGTAGCGGCTATTACCTACCTGTTAACAATTGAGCCAACAACCAGTTTATGGGATTGTGGTGAGTTTATTACCACGGCCTATGGTTTAGAGGTTGGTCATCCGCCCGGAGCCCCTTTGTTCATGATTATGGCTCGCTTTTTTGCACTTTTTGCACCAAGCCCTTCCGAGGCTGCTTTAATGGTAAACGCAATGTCGGCTTTGGCTTCGGCATTTACAATTCTATTTTTGTTCTGGACCATTACTCATCTTGCAAAAAAAATAGTTGATAAGGGAGAAGAATTGTCGAAAGGCAATTTGCTGGCTGTTATGGGAACTGGTATGGTTGGAGCTTTGGCTTATACTTTTTCCGATACATTTTGGTTTTCGGCAGTCGAAGGTGAAGTTTATGCATTATCATCGTTGTTTACAGCAATTGTTTTCTGGGCAATTTTAAAGTGGGAAGATGTTGCTCATGAGAAGCATGCAAACCGTTGGATTATTTTAATTGCCTACCTAATGGGATTGTCGATTGGGGTTCACTTGCTGAACTTACTGGCCATTCCTGCAATTGTATTTGTGTATTACTTTAAAAAACACGAACCAACACGCAATGGTATTATAGCAGCAGGTGCAATTGCTGTTGCCATATTGGGGGTGATCATGTATGGTGTAATTCCGGGTGTTGTAAAAGTAGCATCGTGGTTCGAACTGATGTTTGTAAATGGTTTCGGATTGCCATACAATACAGGCGTAATGGTTTATGCAGTATTGCTGATTGCTTTTGTAATTTGGGCCATTAACTATACCATTAAAAAGAACTATGTAATTTTAAATACCATTGTTACGGTATTTATGGTAATTGTTATTGGTTATTCATCATTTGCCATGATTGTGATTCGTTCATCGGCGAACCCTCCAATGGACGAAAATAATCCGGATAACGTATTTGCTTTGCTTTCTTATTTGAATAGAGAACAGTACGGCGACAGGCCATTGATGTATGGAGAGTATTACAATGCTCCTGCTGTTGATTTGGTTGAGACAAAACCCAATTACATTCAAAAGAACAATAAATACGTAGTTGCATCGCGCAAGCAAAAATACAAGTTCGATTCTCGTTTCGAAACTTTCTTTCCACGCATGTATAGTTCACGAGATAACCATGTTCGGGAATATGAATTTTGGGGAGGTGTGAAAAAAAATAATCCGATTACATTAGGAAATGGAGAGGTAGCTTACAAGCCAAGTTTCGGATCTAACCTTCAGTTCTTTTTTAAATACCAGGTAGGACACATGTATTGGCGATATTTTATGTGGAATTTTGTTGGCCGTCAGAACGACATTCAGGGGCATGGCGGAATTCTTCATGGCAATTGGGTATCGGGAATTCCTTTTATTGACAGGGCAAAGGTTGGAAACGAAGATAAATTGTATCCTGAGTTGAAAAATAAGAAATCGCGAAACAATTATTTCTTCTTGCCATTTATACTTGGTTTAATTGGCCTGATTTACCAGTTCCGATCGGGCAAAAAAGGAAAGCAGGATTTCACCATTGTAATGTTATTGTTCTTCTTTACAGGATTGGCAATTGTGTTTTACCTGAATCAATATCCTCATCAGCCACGTGAGCGAGATTATGCTTACGCAGGTTCGTTTTACGCTTTCGCGATATGGATTGGGTTTGGCGTAATGGGCTTGTATCAAAGCCTAAAGAAGAAAATGCCGGAAGTAGCAAGTGCCGGATTAATTACAGGTTTGTGCCTGGTAGCAGTTCCAGGACTACTGGCACAGCAAAACTGGGATGATCATGATCGTTCGGGGCGTTATGCTACCTTGGCTTATGCAAAAAACTACTTGAATTCGTGTGAGCCAAATGCCATTCTGTTTACCTATGGCGATAACGATACTTTCCCTCTTTGGTATGCACAGGAAGTAGAAGGAATTCGTCGTGATATCCGAATTGTGAACCTGAGTCTTCTGGCTGGTGATTGGTACATCAATCAAATGAGAAATAAAGCTTACGATTCCGACCCAATTCCGATGAGTTTTACAGCAGATAAAATTGAACCGGGCAAACGCGATCAGGTTCCGATACTTGAACGTTTGCAGGGAGAAGAGTCTTTATTGCAAATGCTCGAATTTGTTGCAAGCGATAACAAAGCTTCTAAAGTGGAGATGCAAACCGGCAGGAAGCTGGATTATTTTCCAGGAAGAAATGTTTACCTTCCGGTAGATTCGGCTAAAGTGATAAACAACGGTACGGTTAAGTCGGAAGAGGCTCACTTAATTAAGAAAAAGTTAGATTGGAAAATCAAAAGAAATTATTTGTACAAGAATGATATCATGGTTTATGATATTATTGCCAACAACAATTGGGAAAGGCCAATTTACTTTTCTGTTGGTATGGGTACAAGCAGTTTTTTAGGTTTAGAAAAATATTTTCAATTAGAAGGTGCTGCTTATCGTTTGGTGCCAATCGAAACCAAATCTGATGGATTGGAAATTGGTAGAATCAACAGTGAAATTCTGTATGATAATTTCATGAATAAATTTGAATTTGGGCGCATTAAAGAACCAGATGTATATGTTGATCAATTCCATATCCTAACAGTTAATATCATGAGTTTCCGTTCTAACTACAGTCGTTTGGCAAGTCAGTTAAACGATGAGGGAAAAAAAGAAAAAGCAATTAAGGTGTTGGATAGATGTATGGAAGAGTTACCAACCAATAAAATTCCTTACGACAATAGCCTGATTGGTTTTATTCAGGAATATTACAGGGCTGGAGCTGTAGAAAAAGCAAATGCTTTGTTTGTGGAAATGTCTCAGCAAGCTTACGATAAACTGAATTACTATTTTTCATTGCAACCAGCCTTGGCTAAAAGTTTCCGAAGTGAACAAGAGAGAGAAATCAGAGTTGTTCAAATGTTGTTGAGTTTGGCCGAAATGGGAGAACAAACAGAATTAAAAGACGAAACTCAGCAAAAATTCGAATTTTTATTCAAATCGTATACGGAATAATACCAAATGCAATAACAAATGGATTAAAATAAAAAATAGAGCTTTTGTAAAAAATACAAGTGACCGTCAAAATATTGGCGGTCATTTTTTTATTTCAGGTTTCGTCATTAATCTGATATAGTTGGTAAAGGAAAAGTGCATATCAATGTTAGATTTATGGTAGAACGAAGCTTTGTTTTAAGATTTTTTCACATAATTAAAAT
>JAOARS010000497.1 GCA_025210415.1 Marinifilum sp.
CGAATAAACTAAGTAAACAAAGCGCCTGGAGGTCGCCGTAAATTAAATATGCAGAAATCCAGCGTGCAAATTACTGTTCACTTTTGAAACCTAAAATTCCCAAATACAGGGAACCAAATGAAAGAAATGCGAAAGGAAGTTCAATAACAATAAATTTTCATTCAAGCTGAGGTGAAGAAACCTATTTAAAAGCAAAAAAGTGTTCAATATTTCGCAGACGTGCTTCGCTGCATGAACCACATGTTCAAATTATTCTTCACACTAACGCGAAAGCTTGAGTTTTTGCTGACCGCTTTTGCAGTCATTTTAACGCCCGTGGCTTTACCAATCGTTCCAAAAGTTGAATTCAACTTCGAAGTAATAATGTACATTATCATTTTTGTTTCTTAAGTCCGAAAAGCTGCTTTAAATCTGTGATCTGTCATCAAAACTTACTTGAAAGCGCTCCGATCTTCATGTTTTCGCGGCGGTTGTACTCCGTAAAAACTAAAATCTTATATTAAGACGTTCTGAGGTAAGATGGGTCTGCTATCTTACTATAAGATTTATATTGATCTTAAATGAAGATGTCTTCATCTTACTTTAATATGACAAAGTCTTAAATTCAGAGTTCTGAGGTAAGATTAAATTTCGTCTTAAAATAAGACTCGAAACAACTTAGTCAAGATTTTTCAAATCTTACATTAAGATTAAAAATTATCTTATACCAGAACTCTTATTTTAAGACGCTTATCGACTTAATTTAAGATTTAAAACATCCTTAAGATGCCCTTCATCTTATATTAAGTTAAATTGTTAAACGTCTTAAATGCAAACTCCCCAGAAAAGTACACGTAGGACATAAAAAGTTAGCATAACAGGCATTAAACACAGGAGACACGTTTTGTGAACATAAAATATTTTATTCTCTCATTAACCTTTTTGGCAAACTAACCAGAAACACAAAATGACTGTGGTTAAAACATCTGTCCAAAGGCTTACATGTTACTCTCTGCCTGCATGCCATTCATTTCTTAGTAAAAATTGCAATTTTATGTATACTAGAGTTTGAATCAGATCTTTATGAAACTTACTTGCTAACTTATATCAAACTTGCTAAATTCACGAAAATACCATTAGATAATGATTACAAACCAGAAATGTCATTAAAGAGGGTGCTGACATTCAGCAAAGTATGGCCTCTGCCAATGCCAATGAAAGCTTACTCTAAAAAAGACAATGTCAACATAATTATATACTAGAGAGTTTGTTGAAGTCAAAACCTTCTCCAATGGCAACAATATGTGGTTGCACAAAGATGGTGGGGTCATCATCAACTGAAGCAGGTCCCTGAAAAAAAAACAAAAACTAAAGTTGAGTCACCTTACTACATGTACATACTAGTGACTGAATTAAACTACATGTTAAATAGTAAAAACATGATGAAACACTGAAGCCAAGTATATAGATGCATCAGCCTCCAAATACCAGAGAACATGTTTACTGGGGGCAACTGAGTGATCTCAACAACAAATAGTCCCTGCAAAACAAGTCATTGATAACTATCATTGTTAAAGACCCTCACATGGCATACCTAAATGGACACTTCATTTAGTTTGCTTGCCACAGGGTTTTACTCTACCCGGTTTCCACATAAGCTGCTCAATACTATATGCCTAGCTGTACACATTGGCAATTTAATGCTTGATTAGTTTTTGCTTTGTACCCAGCTGGTAAGGAGTCTTGACTGACACTTACAGCCTGTTTATTGCAGATAATCATTTATATTTGATGTACATGTATTGACATCAGAAAAAGAAAAAAGTATATAAATAGTCTTTGTATGAGTTGGAATCACGAATTATTCACGCATTTTGATTGGTTCTTACTTATGATCAATTGGACAGGTGCTCAGATGACATCAATAACATTTTTTTTGTTTCTTTGTTATATAAAACAGATAGATTCAGCCATGCATATGTTCAGTGATTGATCACAGAAGACACCAAAATGTGGTAAGAACATCTGTGACAAAACGTGGCTATTGCCTTGACTGTGCCACCTTCTTGTTCTTACTGCATTTTGACATCATCTGTTATCAATTACTGAACAGGTGCAGGGCAAAATGGAATCTATTCGTTAAACTGATAAGAGTTTCTGATGTTCCATCTTTTGGTCATGGGGTGTTTTGTCAAAAATAAATACATGTAGACATGCCTGTCACATGCACATTAGCCCTACATATTGTTTTTGACATTTATACAATATGAGCTTCTGCTGGCATGTAATAGGACAGACTAACGACACTTACTGGCAGAATTGTAAACACTTCCTCTTTCCTCTTAACATCCCTTTCCTTTTTGCTTGAGTAATTTGTTTATAAAACCAATACTGCTTGATCTTTAATTTCTGTTAAAATAACACAGTTCAATTGATCAAGAATTGTATCCATAATTAAGTCTTTTAAATACATGTAGGCAAAATACACTTAATTAAAACATTAACACAAATATCATAAAAACTGTAAAATTTGGAAACTTCTTCCCAATCATACACCAACATACATGTACCAAAATTACTTGATGGCATGTGTTGCAACATAAGTAACCAGGGTTTCACTTTTTCCCAGGATAAGGTTCATAATATACTTCAGAATAATGCTAAATTTACACATGCATGACATATACATTTTGTATCTCAACCACAGTAATGCTTGGCAAGGAAAAAAAATAGAAATTGATAACTTGAAGCATTGCATCTACTGTAGAGTGATTGATCCATGCCTAGTAGTGAGGATTCC
>JAOARS010000498.1 GCA_025210415.1 Marinifilum sp.
ACAAAAACACATACATTATAATAATAAAATTGTTTTTTAATTAGCATTACACAGAACAATCATTTGCTTCAAACATATTTTACCTAAGCCAGATTAAAAATTGAGATTTTAGTGAATATATTTTTTTAATATTTTATTATTTAATTGATTGATTATTGGAGGGGATGTTGTAGTTTTGGTAGCTTATTTATCAAGACACTTAACAAAACCAAAATCTCACACATTATGAATAATAATTTAGACTACACTCTAATTGGAGTTGCTTTATTAATTGTTGTTTTATTTCCACGTTTTTTTAGAAAGCAGTTTTCAGTTAAAGAACTTGCATCCTTTTCAACAATACTAGGTATTCTTGGAACATTTATTGGTGTAACCAAAGGCTTACTGGAATTTAAAGTATATGACATTCAAGGTAGCATACCTCAATTACTTGAAGGGTTAACACTAGCATTTCTCACCTCCATAGGGGGAATGATTATTGCACTTGTTCTTAAAATTAGGCCTAGCATATATGGTATCTACGAAAATCATGATGAGTCAAAAGGTGCTACTATTGAAACCCTAGCATTTCTATTAAAGGATATTAGAGACAATCAAATTATAACCAATAACGCTTTAATTAAATCACTAACCGGAGATGGAGATTCTACCATAATTACTCAAATTCAAAAATTAAGAACTACATCTAGTGACAAACTGGATGAACTAAATAAATCATTCAACACTTTTGCTGATAAAATGGTTGCTAACAACACTCAAGCTTTGGTTGATGCATTAACCGATGTAATGCATGATTTCAATAACAAAATCAATGAACAGTTTGGAGAGAATTTTAAAGAATTAAATAACGCTGTGAAACTTATATTAGTATGGCAAGAAAACTACAAAGAACAAATTGATTTATCAATTGCTCAACTAGTTGAAACAGCCAACTGCATGACAACAACCGAGCAAGCAATCAGTAAAATATCTGGTAATTCAGCCATTTTAATCGAAGCTAGTCAAAGAATGGAAAAAACATTAAGCGAGGTTTTAATTGGGTTGAACGGGTTTGCTGAGCTTGGGGATCAAGCTAAAAATTCACTCCCTAAGATTAATAACAACATCGAATTACTTACTAATAATTTCACAGATAGAATTAAATCTTCAATAGATGAAATCCAAAAACAAAGCACCAATCTAACTGATACTCAAGATAAGATTAAAGATATCACTCTTAAGAGAATAGATAATGTGAACTCAAATATCGAAAAACAATTTAAAGAGCTAGACGAAGCTTTATCTCACGAACTTACAAAAGCACTAGAAGCTCTAGGAAACCAACTCGCTTCAGTTTCCAATAAGTTTGTGCAAGACTATGTACCATTAACAAACAGACTAAAAGAAGTTGTAAATCTAGCAGAACGCTTAGAAGCAAAAAATTAACCGATAATGGCATTAGAAAACGGCAATAACGAAGAAAGTCAATGGATACACATCTCAGATTTAATGTCTGTCTTAATGATGGTATTTCTGTTTATAGCTATCAGCTATATGTTTGTAGTTAAAAAACAATTCAATAAGATCAAGGAAATCGCAGTTACTTATAACAAACTACAAGATGATCTATACGATAAGCTATATGATGAATTTAAAGGGGATTTAGAAAAATGGAATGCTGAAATAGATAGCACTACCATTTCTATAAAGTTTAAATCACCAGAAGTTCTATTTGGTGCAGGTCAAGCTCAATTAAAACCTGAATTTAAAAGTATTTTGAGTGACTTTATACCCAGATATCTAAAGATCATTACCGATACTATTTACATAGACGACATTGAAGAGATAAAGATTGAAGGTCATACATCTAGTGAAGGAAAGGCTGGCATGAACAAAGATCAATCCTATATATATAATATGGATCTTTCACAAAAGAGAGCTTTTTCAACCTTTAATTACATATACCGTCACTTAACTCCGAGTTCACAAAAAGAATGGGTAATGAAACATTTAACATCAACAGGTCTTTCCTTTAGTAGAATAAAAATAGATGAGTCAGGCCTAGAAAATAGACTTCAATCCAGAAGAGTTGAATTCCGAATTAAAACAAATGCAGAGCAAAGAATGGTGAAAATATTAAATCAATAAATAACCATGAAAATAAATGTTGATTTTAAATTACTGGATGTAACAAGAAGAACAATGGGAGCTAAGCTACTTAAACTAACAGATGTTCACATTGAGAAAACAGCATTCGAAATATTGAAAAGTGATGATGGAATTGAAGTTGACTCCAAAGACATTAGCATCTCTTCCGATGGAACAATTCTTCACAAACAATCAGACAAACCAGTTCTACTTTATATTAGGGAACCTGGCAGCAATATTCCCAAATATCATATCGCTGGTTGTCAAACAATCAAAAGTTTTAATGAGACTGGTAGACTTGAAAGGTATGTTGCTGCATATAGAGACAAAGAGAATCCTTCAACTACATTTAAATTGAATGTATTGCAGGATGATGGATCTAGAAAAACAACTTTACAAGAGCTTTATGTCTGTAAAAATTGCCTTAGGGAATTAAATTATAATGGTTATGATGCTAATAAATCAATGCGACTAAAAATCTTTAGTGAATTCGACATTACCGAATTCTTTAATTTATACGACACAACAAAGCACAATATAATTCCCAACAGAGAGGAAAATGATTACAATCAGGATGAATATCCTCCAAACTGGAAGTTCATAAGCAATAATTACAAGAGTGGAGTTAATTATCAATGTGAAAAATGTGGTGTTAATCTTCGAGAAAATAAAAAATATCTTCACGTTCATCATAGAAACGGATATAAAAGAGATTGCAGTAATGACAATTTAACTGCACTTTGTATTAAATGTCACTCTGATGAACCTCAACACCACCACATAAAAAACTCTTCTGACTATAGGAGTTATGTCTTGTTATATGAGAGCTAACTCATAGTTAGTTTTACAATTAATCGATATTAAATCTATTCTAAAATTGAATCAGATAGATTTCTGATACAGAAATTTTTCTTACTTTTTATCTTATTCCTAAAAAATGAAAGTAAAACAAATCTTGATCAACCTTTAAAACTTGATTTAAAATCAGACTTTCTCTATTGAAGTATTCAAAGTTTGATTTGCACAAAGAATGATTTTATATTGGTAAATTTTATTGCTTATGGAATGATATTATGATGGTTTTTGAGTAGATTTGATGACTAGATGAATAAACAATACATACTGTATTAGAGTTTTGTACATTTTTAAAAGCTAACACATAAAAATTGTATTTGAAAACCAATAATTAACCCAATACATTAATCATGAAAAAACAACTATTAACTCTTTTAACAATTATCTTGACAATTAACGGATATTCTCAAATAATCTTTGAAAAAGGTTATTACATTAATAATTCCGATCAAAAAACTGAATGCCTGATTAAGAATATTGATTGGAAGAATAATCCAACTCAATTTGAATACAAATTAACCGAAAACTCAAGCACAGAAAAAGCGAACATAGCTACAATTAAAGAGTTTGGAATCTACAACGTATCTAAATACATAAGAAGTAATGTAAAAATAGACAGATCGGAAGAAAATATTAATGATCTGAGTTATGATAAAAATCCAATTTTTAAAGAAGAACAACTTTTTTTAAAGGTATTAATTGAAGGCAAAGCTAATTTGTATTTTTACGAAGACGGAAATTTAGTAAGGTTTTTCTATAATGTGAGTAACTCTCCAATCAAACAATTGATATATAAAAGTTACCACGCTTCAAATTTTAAAATTGGGAAAAATAATCGATTCAGACAACAATTATGGATCGATTTAAAATGTCCGCATTTTACGATGAACAAATTCGAAAATATCGATTATCGAAAAAAAGATTTGACTTCCTTTTTTATAAAGTACAACGAATGTAATAATCATGAATTTGTCAATTTTGCACAAAAACAGCAAAAAGAGAAAAAAGATGTTTTTAATTTAAGCATTCGAGCTGGACTTAATCATTCATCTCTTTCAATTCAGAATACTATTAGTAATTCACAAAATGTTGATTTTGATCATGAATTCGAATTTAGATTTGGAATTGAAGCTGAGCTTATTCTTCCTTTTAATAAAAACAAATGGGCACTGTTAATTGAACCAACATATCAACATTATAAGTCAGAGGACTATATACAAATAAATTCATTTAATTGGGGAAAATTAACTGCAAGTGCTAATTATCAATCGATTGAAATTCCAATTGGCATTAGACACTATTTCCATCTGAATGACAACTCAAAAATCTTCGCAAACATTTCTTACACACCAGGAATCACTATTAACTCATCTATTGATTTCTCAAGGCCTAATAGTAGTAAACCACAAAATACGCTAGAAATAAAAACAGGGCCAAATATAGATTTAGGAGCAGGCTATAAATTTAAAAATAAATACAGCTTAGAGTTGAGATACCATACTGACAGAGACATACTAAATGATTACTCACTATGGCAATCTGACTATAAAACAGTATCTGTAATATTTGGGTATACACTATTTTAACGTGAGTTTCTAAGCTATCCAGTTTAAAAGTCTCATAATTTGCAAATTAACACATAAATCAAGAAAGCTTTTAGCTTTTTGCTCTTCGTCTTTAGCTTGTAATACCATTTTGAAAATGAAGTAAGCTATATTGGTTATTTGGCATAATACCAATGTAATAATGGCTGAGCCTTTCGAGTGAAACGTAGATAAGGCTCATTTCATTATACAATCGGTGTAAGATCATAAATAAGAAGTTAAAAGCATTTTAAAACAATTGAATCATATCTACTATGGCAAACGGACTGGACGACTTATTAGATGATGCAAAGAAAAAAGGGTCTGAAATATGGAGCAATATTAAAAGTTCCGGCAAAGAGAAATTAAAGAATGGCATTCAGAACCTGAATGATGCTCAACCAGATATCGAAAAAGCTGGTTTTGTACTGATCCGTTTGGATGTTGACATTGCATTGCTGCCACGTTTATTTGCTCGTTTTAAGCAAGTGCATCAAATCGACAATAAAGAACGTGAAGCAATTCTGAAAAAAACCAAAAAGAATAAATTTCTGAATATCATTTTACTTGGTCTTTTCAAAGCTGTAGAAATCAGGAAAGAGGTTGAAATTGACAATATGGATCTGCAGGAAATTGAATTGGAAATTGGCCTCACTCCTTCTGCCAAACTCATTTTCCGCCGAGAAGAAAGATTGAAATTGATGGAGTAAAAAAGGAGATGAAACCAAATTCGATGAGTAGAACTACAAGCCATGTAAATTTATCATTACTGTCCGATAAAATTGATAACAACTATTATATATCCCTTTTTTTTACATGCTATAGCTTTATTATCGCCACCTACGGGGCTTAATTTTTATCATTGCTATATTTATTTCTACCATACTATCGCCTTTAACAAGGCTCTGATAAATCCCTTAGGGATGTTATTATGGTAGTTGTCAATTGAAAACAGTAAAAGTACCAGAGGTACGATATTAATTTTAGCTGTCCTTATTTTTCCCGGACAGTAGTGTAAATTTATAAACAATAACATGAAACAAACCGAAAAAATACTAGGAATAATTGCCATTATATCTACTATTCTTAGCCTATTCAGCATACCATTTATTGGAAATATATTAATAATAAGTCTATCTACATTATCCTTTTTATATATGTATTTAGGAAGTATTCTTTTCAAGGATATACCTTTTAAATTAGTTATAAAGCAAGAGAACTTTAAAGAGTACGATAAAATTCAGAAATTTGGCATTTACGTAATGGGTATGGCATTATCAATAACAACAATTGGAATACTTTTTAAGTTTCAGTGTTGGCCCAATTCATCTTTATTACTTAGAATTGGACTTACTGGTATATTGGCATCCGTGATTATTAACTTGATAAAGTATAATCAGATAAAATCTCATAACTTCTCGAATATTCTGAAACGCGCAGCAATCATAGGAGTGATTGGATTGTTTTTCATGCTTACACCACGAGAGAATATTTTGGAAATCAGACACAGAAATCATCCTGAATATGTTGAGGCACTTAAGAATGCTTGGGCTGATCCAGATAATCAAGTATTATGGGATAAAGTAGAAGAGGAAAACTTGAAGATATTACAAAAAGAAATAAAGTCATCAAATCCTTAAAAATAAATCCACTCACTAATTTTAAAACTATGACAGAAAAACACTACCCAGGAATACCCGATAGAGTTAAAGCTGTAATCTGCGATTCTATTGTTATTATTATTTTCATGTTTACAGCTACTTATCTATTCTCAAAATTCGATGACATTCCTGATAATGCAAGAATAATTGCATTTGTCTTCATCTTTGGATTATATGATCCAATTTTCACAAGCCTATTTGGTGGAACAATTGGACACTTTATGCTTGGCATTAGGGTTAAAAAAGAAAAAAACAGCGAGAAGAATATTCTATTTCCCTTTGCTTTAATCAGATTTATTGTAAAAGTAGCACTTGGTTGGATATCCTTACTTACAGTATCGAGCAACGAAAAGAGAAAAGCTATTCATGATCATATAGTTGGATCAATAGTTGTTTATTCTAATCCAGAAACTGATAATAAATAAAGAACACAAAACTTTTCTATAGTTTTAGACATAGTCCATCGACGGTTTTGATCTATGAAAGAGCTTATTTAATTTGATCCACAGTGGGAGAATTTTAGTAATTGTTCCACTGTAGTTATAATTATTCATTCGTAATTTGAAATTGAAGGAAACTCTCTCCCCTCATCTCATCCATCAGTTTAGTTTCTTTCAAAAACTGTGGCCAATGCTTCGATAAATCTTCGTTCAGCATATAACTTTCGCACTCTTTAAATTGATCAATAACCAATTGTGGAATTCCTTTCTTGCTTGCCCAGGCGTAGAATTTCTGATATTCATTTACCACTTGCTGTTTCATTTTCTCAGGCAATGCTTTTGTGTTATAATACAAAGACCTATCCAACATGTTAATGTACAATCCATCAGGTTCAATAATTTGTTCCATCAGGCAGTTTCTGTACAATTCAGGTAAATTCTTAATGGATAAAACTGAAATGGTTGGAGCAATTACAAAACGAATGTGTTTCAATGATCTAATTGCTTCTCTGTTTTGCTGAAATTGCTTCCAATTGAAACCTTTACGGATGTATTCTCCCAATTTTCCTTGTGCATCAATACTTGCCAGAATTTCTATTTCAGGAAATTGTTTCCAAAATTCAAGAATATCGTATTCTCCAAACTTCAAAACAGAAAAGTTGGTATTGTATCGCAATTTCATCTGAATAGCATTGTTTTTCACCAGCCAATCGAGCAACAAATAATGCTCTTTTGTTACCAATGGTTCCCCACCTGCAAAATAAATTTCCTTGGCTTTTAGCAATGCATCTCCTGTTTCAGCTATGAATCGATCGAAATCAGTAATATTTTGTAAAAGCGCAACATCGCCTAAATTTCTTTTTAGTTGCTTTGCTTCGGTAAACCATGCTGAACTGGCTCCGTGCCAACAAGTACGACAGGCAAAATTGCAGGCATTCGAAAAACGAATGTCGAAATAAACAGGCAAATTCGGTTTATTTTCCTCAACATATTCTCCAAACTTTTCATGTGTTTCCTGCCTGATACTCTTCCCTCCTGCTTTTTCCAATCGCTCACAAACAGCACACCTGTTGTCTGCTTCTCCTTTTTTAAATTTATCACGAAGTTGATTTATTGCTTCACCATTCCAAATTTCATCGAAAGATTGCTTGTTGCAATCACCGTAAGGAATGTTAGCTACACAACAAGCTTTTACCTTTCCGGCATTTCCTACGTGGTAATGTATCCACGGCATTAAGCAATATGGTGTTTGTTTTGGCATTGTGCAAAGATAAAAAAAGCTTTTAGCTAAACAGTAGTTGATTCAATTATCGAAATCAGGTTACTAAATGGCAATAAAAAAAGAGATACATCCATAAACGCACTTCTTAATTAGTCATTATGCGAATCAAGGGTTAAAGTGTAGTATAAACCTTAAGTCCTGTAAGGTAGGAAAAAAATCTTCTGTCAGGATTTTAATAAACCTCTTCTTTTAAATCTTGTATTTTCAAATAGATAAGCATTGGATACAGTTGTATTTTGAGCAGAAAAATCCAATTAAAAACATTTCAGATCTTCCATAAATGATACAAAATTTTACGTTTTATGATATGCCA
>JAOARS010000049.1 GCA_025210415.1 Marinifilum sp.
GTTTCTGTACTTAAGGAAATTATAGGCGATACGGAAATTTAATTTTGACTTGCCTCGGTAAATACGGTTTGCGATACACGTTCTCCGGTATCGCCTAGCTGGCGGAGGTAGTCTGATCGGTAAGCGTAAGCTAAACGACAATTGATCCTGTCTTTATCGAAATACAACACTGCATTAAAGCTGTGAGTGGAAGAACCTGGGAAACCGTTGTTGTTATCTCCCACTTCCTGCGAAAAACGACTGCTCACAAAGTTATAGTTGGCCTTTAAACCAAAGTAACTAAAAGGTTGTGGGAAGAACCTGAACATTTGGTTGAACCCCAGCTCAAAACCCAATAACCTGGCATCTGTAAAATTTTCTGCCTGTTTTATAGTAAATTTCATATCATCCCAGGGAATAGAAGGATCCGGTTGCAGGCCAATGGCACCTGTTCCCGGAAAGGCTTGACCTTCATTCTCGATGGTTAATATATAATCCTGAATTTTTTTGTAGAAACTACTAAAAATCAGTGCCCCTCCCGTTTTAAGGTAATATTCAAAGGTATGGTCCATCTGCCAGGCAGAATAAGGCTTTAAATTAGGGTTTGCTTTTACAATTCTGTTTTGGCTGTAGTTTTGGTTCGGATCGTAATCCGGACTACTGATAAAATCGGCTGGTAAACTCCTCACCTCATTAGTGGGGACCATATCAATAAGCCTGGGACGCGATATGGCACGTGAAAGACTTAAACGGTACACAAAATCCCTGCTCAACTCCCATCTAAGGTTTAACGAAGGGGTAACATCCCACCTTGAACTTTTCACCTCAGTAAGTTTGTTGGTTTCTACAAGCTCCGTAGCTCCATCTAAATCTTGTGTTCTCACCCCTGAAAAACCAATGGCCTTTACATCCGTACGTATGCCCCTTACACCCGCATTACCCGAAATATGACGCCCAAAAAGCATGGTTTCAAAATCCATTTGCCCGTAAAATGCCAAGCCTTCTTCACGAATATAAGCACTTGTTGGATTCGGTTTCAATTCGCTTTCTGCATTGATAAGGTCTTTAATATTAACAGAAAATATATTTCCCTCGTTTACCGTGTAAAACCCGGGGATCCCCTGCTTAATCTTACTTTTATCAGCATAAATCCACGAATTAGTCCCCAAATCTTTGTTGGGCATAAAGTCGTTAATAAAATTACCTTTATATGAATCTTTTATAATTTGAAATTGTGCATTATCCGGTTTTCTATTTTGACCATTACCTGTACGATAGTCTAAGTCATTTACGTTATAGCGAACTCCTGCCTTAATGGCAATGTTATCTGTGAAACTCTTTTTTAGATCAAATTTGCAGGCATAATTCTCTCCTTTAGTTTGTTTAACCCGATACCCCTGATTAATAGGGGCTAACTCATCTTTGTTGGCCTTAAAGCCATAACGTGTATAATCAAGCGAGGCCTTATCGCCCGGTGCCCAGTTGAATACGGGTGCTCCATTACGAACATCAAATTCAATTCCACTTTGGTTTATCCTGCTATAATCCAAATTCATGGTGCCAAAAGTGATCAAATCCTGACGGAAGTCAAGTTCCGAAACAGAAAAATCAGCATTCATCATCCAGCCTGACAAATTGTATTTTGCATTGATACCACCAATGGTATTGGTCGTATAATTATCAAACTGCTGGTGACTCACCTGGTTCTGTATCCTTGATAATTTGGACCCTTTGGTATTAAAATAACGCAGGTAATTGTCCTGAATAATAAGCGCATCTTTTTGGAAAATATTACCGGCACCATAAATGCCATTATTCCCACCAAAAGAAATAAGCTGTCGCGACAGGGCCCGGTGCGATTGATTATCATAAGTGGCGCTGGTATAATCCACCAATATTTCCAGGTTCTTTAAGGGTTTCCATTGTAAGGTAGTTGAATAGGCTAACCTGTCGCGGGTTTCGCGTATAGGATTATTGGTACGCGAGGTAGGGGTCAGCACACCTTCATATAAGATGTCACCGTGGTTCTGATTATAAATGCCGTCTCCATTATTATCAATACGAATCGTTCGTGGATGCACCCTAATAAATGATTCGTCGCGGGCACGCAATGACCTGCTTTGAACGATCGAAGCAAAAACACCTAATTTCCTGTTTTTTGTTGTAAGCCCAAGAGCGGCATTCAAACGGGGTTGCAATTGAACGCCTTCTACCAAAGGGTTATATTCACCTCTGGCGTTGGCAATGACCATTACATTACGATCTCTTCTGTACCTTATATTCAGCGGACGTAGTGTTTGAAAATCAACGCCACCACCCATACCCGGATCAACCAATGTAGCATCGGGTGTTTTATACACTTTAGCCCCATATACAATCTCGGGAGGCAACACACCTACATTAAATTTCCGAAAATTGGAACTCCCTTCGTTACCTGCCGAAAGCGGAGTACGCCCATTAATGGTTACATTAACAAACTGTGAGCCTAGACCACGTACAGATACACGGTCGCCCTCAACACCTGTTTCGTCGCGCTCTATTTGTACCCCTGGAACCCTTTCCAGTGCATCAACCACACTTTCATCGGAAAAATTACCAATATCCTCAGGTGTTATGGATTCAATGACAGTAGCTGCATTTCTTTTGGCTTGTATCTCTCTGACCTGCGCAGCCCGCATACCCACTACTACAATCTCATCAATATTCTTTACCTCTTCTTTCATGGTTATCAGGAAGTCTGTTTGTTCTCCCAGTTCAATAACCTGTGGCACCATACCAATGAAGGAAACATAAAGCTTTGTAACCGGATTAGGTAAATCTATACTAAAGAAACCATTAATATCGCTTATTGTACCTATTGATTGCCCTTTGACAAAAATGGTTGCCCCGGGTATGGGGCATCCTTTTTCACGCTTAACCGTTCCGGTTATTTTTTTTCGTTGCGCTGTATGGAGTATTAAAGATGGTTTAACCTTTTTAATAGCTATGTACTCGTCAAATACTTCGTATTCTAAATTTGCTTTTGGAAGAATCTTTTTCAATATCTCTAAAACTGATTTTTGGGAAACATCAACATCAAATGTTTTTTCAAACATCATATCTTTACTTTTGTATATAAAGTGTACATCTGTTTCCTGCTCAATCTGGTCTAATATCTCAATAAGCTTTGCGTTCTTCATCTTCAAACTGAGCTTTACACCTTGGCCATAGGATGATGAATAACAATGCAATAGTCCCACTACCCACAAAAAAACAGTTAATTTCATCTGTTTACTTTTAGTTCACGCAAACTTATTTTTTAAAGATGCTCATGATTTTCTTCTAGTCAATTCAATGGTCATATGTTCGTTTGTAAAACGAATCCAATTGGCATTGGTCAAATGGTTTTAAATCATTAATATAGTTACGGTTGTTTCATTTTAAGATGAACAACATTAGGTCCTAAACTATTCATCTCTATGTGATAGTCTATTGCAGAGGTAAACTTGAAAACATCCAATATTTGCTCTATGGGTTTGTTTCTAAGGATGGTTCCTGAGTATTTAATATTTTTTATAGCTATATTATCGTCAAAAACCACTTCTACATTGTACAAACGCTCCAATCTTTGAGTGATATCAACAAGCTTTTCGTCCTTATATCTGTAAACCCCTTTCTTCCACGAAGAATAAAAATCAGAATCAACCTGATCGATATCCACACTCCCGGTTTTCTCGTTGTATGAAGCCCTTTGATTGGGTTCTAAACCAGCCAACACTTTTCCACTGATGTTTTGAATATTAACTTTCCCTTCAATGAGTGTTACTTTCACGTTTTCAGTGTTGCTAAAAGCCTCTACATTAAAGGTGGTACCTAATACCTCCACCGTCAATTTTCGAGTCAGCACATGAAAGGGTTTTGCAGGGTCATGGTTTACCTCAAAAAGGGCCTCGCCTTTCAGTTGTACCTGCCTGGTGTTATTTTTAAACGACGATGGATAAATCAAATGACTGCCCGAATTCAACCAAACATGTGTTTTATCAGGCAGTATCACCTCTGCGCTTTCGCCATAAGGAACAATCACTTCGTTGTAGGCTAGATCAACATCCGACCCGTTGCCGATGAAAAACATGACCGTACCACCTACCAAAAAACTCAAAATCAATACGGCTGCATATTTTAACAACCCAAAGTGCAAATCGATGATTTTTCTTTTGCTCATCTTTTGGAGATTTTCATCCGGTATTTTAGCGTACGAATTGTAATCGGCAAAATTGGTATATGCCCATAGGTTTTTAATTTCATTAAACTCCTTTTTGTTTTCTACAGAGCTTTCTATCCAACTGACAATCTCTTCTATTTCCGATTGGTCAGTGATTTTATTTAAGGCATATCTATGTAGTTTTTCTTTGTCCATTAAATTCAGATAAAAATTGTATTTTTACAATGCAAATTAACTGGTCAACTTTATCTGTTTTATTTTAGCTACTAACTCATATAAAATTGTATAAAATGAACCAGTTATATTCGATTGACTTAATCAATATGCAATAATAAGCATTTTAACGGACGATCGGAAGTAGAGGTATTTAATTGCCAAAGCAAAAGCATTTAAAATTTTAGAATTTCTTTTCTCGCAGAATAATGTAGATTGTATCCTCAGATATACATAAAAAACCGAATTATTCTAACATATCAACGTAAAAATTGGTGCATATATCCCCCCCAATATGATGTTCCCCAATAAAAAACACTTTCTGTAACATCTACATAAACACAATCACTATAGCTGTAATGAGGTTTTCCAAATGACTTAATTTCTTTGGAAACAGGCACGTCTTTCTATATGACTATCGGCTCAAAACAAATTTCGTTACGAAAGTAAAAAAGAGACTGCCTCAAATGAGATAGCCTCTTTTCAATAGTAAACAATTAACGATCAGTGGATTTTAAGTGTCCACTAATAAAAATATGCTTCAAATGAATCAAGAATAGGAAAAACATCGTGCTGTTTACAAATTCGAAATTCTACCCTGAAAGCATAACCAGCTTCTAATCCTGATACATCTAGCAATGCAGGCTTTGTTTCAATCACTTTAATATATTTTGAATTTTGTAAATAACTTTCCTTAACCTTTGTAAAGCTAGTCCATGTGTCAATATTGCCATCATTATTTGTATCGACCCCTATACGAACTTCTACTCCATCTACCCAAGGGCCATCGCTTACAAAATCACAATCATTACGTTGCACTAATAAGTAAAATCTCCCTTCGGCAAAGCCCACAGTCGGATCAGGATGGAAATTTTCTCCCATTTCTCCGTCCCAAACAAATTGTTTCTTTAAATCATTACTTCGCCACCTACCCACTCGCATAGATTTTTCTTTATCATGGGAATCATAATCGCAAAAAATATAATATTGTTCGCCAACTTTAACCATGGTATAATCTCCGAATGCATCTTGAGGCCCTTCATGAAACTCATAAGTATAAGGTGTTGAGTCTATACTGTTAATTAGTTGATTGCGATGTGGCTTGTATGACAAAATTTTACCGGTAGGATTGGTCCTCTCATCAATTGGAGGTGGATATTCATGAGGTAAAAAACCATTAATTCCATCAGGACTATCAGCATGACCAGCTAAAGGAGAATCCCATGAATTTTTACGTGGATTTATTGGACTCCAATCCTCATAAATTAAATGGAATATTCCATCATCATCACGGAAAATTGCCATATCTGAGCCATGTGAGGGATCTTTAAATACCATGCCCATTTCTTTACCTTGCTTTCCGTCAGTAAGATCTTCGTCAATAATAAGATGGGGATCTTCATCATTAGGTTTGTCAAAGTAAATATAAAACTTGCCATCAGCATACTCTGCTGAAGTAACCCATTTATTTGTAACAGATGAAACAGGACCATAGTGTTTCCAATTTTTCATGTCCTTACTATGCCATGAATGATATCCATTCTCATTATCTCCCCTGTATGCCGCCAATAACCAATAATTTCCCTTTGACACTGGTATAAATACAGGAGCATTGTTAGCTTTTTCGGGTGTTACCTTTGGTATTGATTGCCAATTGTCCCATTGAGGAGATTGTTTTATTTTTATCGACTTAAACTTATGTTTACTCTTAAATTTCTTTAGTATTGTTGAAAAGTATACTGTATCGTTCTGTGGGTGAACCAGTCCATTTTTTATTTTAATTGCATTTTTCTCATTAGTTACTGATTGCCATTCATCCTGAGTTTCAATTGTCCAAAGCTTTGGCAAAGAACTACATCCTGTTATAAAAAAAATGATAAAAATTATTAAATATTTTTTTTTCATATCAACTTATTAATTTTACAATATTTTATTTGAACACTTATTTTAACAGGTCATAACAGCAATTTGTATGAATTGCGATAAGTTGTCCGACATTTTTTGATCCAATTTCGATAATCTTCTCCATTCTTACTTATTTTCAACTGAGTATAGCTATTTTAAAAGATTTATTTTCACCTTTTCAGCCATCTTAGGATACTTTGTTGTTATATTTTCGGTTTCCGATTTATCGTTTAACAAATAATAGAATTCATAGTTTTATCTATATCCTATTAATTTATATTGTTTTTTAGTTACAAAACATCGGATTGGCAAATAAAGCAGGCTTTTTTTTGTAGTCGTTTCCACAAAGAGTTCTAAAAATACTTGTACTATCAACAGTTTTTTTATCGGGATATTTGATTATTTTCAAACTTCAGATAAACATTGTGAGAATAGTGAAACTTGAACTAATAGTTAATTTTACATCATAAAAGAGAAAATTCTTACAAAATTAAAAGGAAAGCTAAAATTAAATTTAGCTTTCCTCAAATTAATCTGCTTCCGCAATTAAATTATATTTTTAATCTTAATCCAATAGTATATGTTCTGTCAATATCTATGAACTGGTAGGTGTTTCCTGGCGAACCAATGTAACCCACTTGGTTGGCACTGGTAAGATTGGTAGCACTAAACGAAACCTGTAAATTACGATATTTAAGGAAATTGTAGGCCATCCTGAAATTAAGTTTAGATCTCCCCTCAGTAAATACGGTTTGCGCCACACGGTCACCTGCGCTACCTAACTGACGTAAGTAATCCGATCTGTATGAATATGCTAAACGACAGTTGAACCTATCTTTATCGAAATATAACACTCCATTAACACTATGCTTTGAAGAGCCTGGGAAACCATTGTTGTCATCGCCAACATCTTTAGCAAAACTACTACTTACAAAGTTATAATTCCCCTTAACACCAAAGTAGTTAAACGGACTTGGTAAAAATCTGAACATTTGATTGAAACCAAACTCGAAACCATATAAATCGGCATCTGTATAGTTTTGTGCTTGTGTTATACTAAATTTCATCTCATCCCATGGAATATTAGGATCCAATTCCAGACCTATGGCCTCTTCGCCAGGGAAAGATTGTCCTTCGTCTTCTATTTGAAGAATATAGTCATGAATCTTTTTGTAAAATCCACTAAAAACAAGTGCTCCACCAGATTTTAGGTAATATTCAAAAGTATGATCCATCTGCCAGGCTGAATAAGGCTTTAGGTCAGGATTTGCTTTTTTAATATTATTTTGACTATAGAATTCATTTGGATCATAATCTGGCCCATTAACAAAAGCCTCTGACAAACTACTCACTTTGTTGGTAGGTACCATATAAGTAAGTTTTGGTCGTGATATAGCACGCGAAAGACTCAAACGGTAGTTTACGTTTTTGCCTAGTTCCCATTTCAGGTTCAAGGAAGGATTCACATCCCATCTTGAACTATTTACTTCTGTTATAGCATTGATGGCCACATCTACATCGTTTTCATCAGGATCAGGACTTTTTGTTGATACTCCCGAGAAACCAATGGCATTTACATCAGTACGTACAGCTCTTACACCCACATTACCAGATAAATTACGTCCCAAAAGCATGGTTTTAAAATCCATTTGTCCGTAAAATGCCAGACCCTCTTCGCGAATGTAACCACTGTTTGGATTCGGTTTTAGCTCACCCTCTGCATCAATAAGATCTTTAAAATTAACGGAAAATAAATTTCCCTCGTTTATCTTATAAAATTCTGGTATTCCCTGCTTAATCAAATCTCTATCTGCATAAATCCATGAATTGGTACCTACATTTTTGCCAGGCATAAAATCATTGATAAAATTACCTTTATATGAATCTTTCATAATTTGAAATTGTTCATTGCTTGGCTTTCTGTTTTGACCATTACCTGTGCGATAGTCTAACTCATTGGAACTAAAACGTGCCCCAGCCTTAATGGTAATTTTATTACTCAACTTCTTCTTAATATCAAATTTATAGGCATAGTTATCTCCCTTTGTCTCCTTAATTCTATACCCTTGGTTACCAGGAGCTAACGTTTGCTTCTTGGCTTTAAGGCCATATTGCTCATAATCAAGATATGCCTCATCACCCGGCGTCCAGTTGAATACAGGTGCCCCACTGCGTACGTCAAATACAATTCCGTTTTGGTCTATTCTACTATAATCCAAAGTCATAGCCCCATAGGTAATTAGATTCTGTCTGAAATCTAATTCCGAGATCGAATAGTCGAAGCTCATCTTCCAACCCTTTAAATCGTATTTTATATTAATACCACCTATTGTATTAGTAGTATTGTTGTCGAACTGAAGATGACTCACCTGGTTCTGTACTCTTGAGTTGTATCCATTTGTATTAAAATAACGCAAATAGTTGTCTTCTATAATAATGTCTTCTGGTTTGAAGAAGTTTTTATCACTATACAGACCATTCTTGCCGCCAAAAGAAATAAGCTGGCGCGACAAAGCACGGTTAGAGTGGTTATCATATGTGGCACTGGTGTAGTCAACCATTATTTCTAAATTCTTTAATGGCTTCCATTGTAAAGCAGCCGAATAACCTAACCTCTCGCGGGTTTCGCGTATGGGATTATTGGTACGCGAGGTAGGAGTTAGTACACCTTCGTACAAGGTATCCCCATCATCTTCATTAAATACTCCATCGCCATTATTGTCTACACGCAAATTTCTTGGGTTTACTCTCACATACGATTCATCGCGTACACGCTGCGAAGTACTTTTTATTACTGACGCAAAAACACCAAGCTTATTATTTTTGGTTTTAAGCCCAAGGCCGGCACTCAAACGAGGCTGTATCTCTGTACCTTCAACCAAGGGGTTGTATTCTCCACGAGCGTTAGCAATTATCATCACGTTCCTGTTATTTCTGTACTTTACATTTAGCGGACGTAGTGTTTGAAAATCAACTCCTCCTCCCATACCGGGATCAACTAATGTGGCATCAGGTGTTTTATATACTTTAGCACCATGTACAATTTCCGGTGGCAACACTCCTACATTAAATTTTCGAAAATTGGTAGTACCTTCATTACCTGCCGAAAGTGGCGTACGTCCGTTGATGGTTACACCTACAAACTGGGAGCCCAAACCACGCACAGAAACACGGTCGCCTTCAACTCCCGTTTCGTCGCGCTCTATTTGCACACCAGGTACTCTTTGCAGAGCGTCGGCAATATTATCATCAGAGAAATTACCGATGTCTTCAGGAGTAATCGCTTCCATAACCATAGGAGCGTTCTTTTTTGCCTGTATCTCTCTTATCTGGGCGCCACGCATTCCCACAACAACAATCTCTTCAATGCCTTTCACTTCTTTTTGCATTGTTACAGACAAATTGGTTTGCGATCCCAATTCAATTTCTTGCGATACCATGCCGATAAAAGAAAAATAAAGTGTTTTTGTATCATTGGGTACCTCTATATTAAATTTTCCGTCAACACTTGTAATTGTACCTAAAGTTGTTTCTTTAACAAAAACTGATACTCCTGGTATAGGAATCCCGTCTTCTCCTTTAACAATACCAGAAACTTTTTTCTTTTGTTGCTGTAAACTCATACTTTCACTTTGCGTATTAGAATCATTTGCAACAGCATTAAGCATACCTAATGCAAAAAATAGCATAGTAAGCTTTACAAACCTAGATATTCCATTTGTCCTTTTCAACAATAGGAATTCTTCTCTCTTTTTTTTCATAAACAATTGTTTGTTTTGATGGTTAGTAATTATTATTTAAAATTTTTCTCAAATATGATTTGGGTAGGGAGTACCGCTACCATTTACTTCTTTTTCTTTACATGCTATTAATTAATAGTTCGCTAGCTTTTAGCTTTTGGTCATAAATTACTATAAATATGATAGTTACAGACGACAAGGTATTGATTAATAATTATTGCACATCACAACAATTAATACATAATTTATAGATTTATTAATTCTTTTAGTTTGTCGAATTGAGTCCAGTTATCCATTCCTTCATTTTTCTGCACAACACCTTTGGTACTGCGACCGTCGATGATAATTTTTAATAATGCGACAGCCAGTTCTTTTGCTTTATCCGGATTTTGTTCGATCAGGTTGTTTTTCTCAGCTATGTCATTTTCCAAATCGAACAGTTGCATTAATGGCAAATTCAGCTTTTGTTCGTTAATAGTGGAAGGTGTAGGATAACTCCAACCCGCAGAACCCGGGCACATGTTCAGTTTCCATTTTCCTTGGCGTATGGCAAACGAGCCATTAAACGAATGATGAATGGTATAAGGCCTGTCGAAGTTTTCTGCTTTACCGTTAAAAAACGGCAGCATAGAATAACTATCTTCACCTTCGTTGTCCTTCAGGTCATACTCTGTAATATCAGCACAGGTTGCCAAAAAATCAGTTGTACATATGGTTTTGTCCACCTTTATGTTCTTTACTTTTTCGGGCCATTCCACAATAAATGGCACACGGTGCCCCCCCTCATATATATCGGCTTTCCCTCCTCGTAAATTTGCACTCGGAAAATGATTGACTTCGGCCAATTCCTCTAAATTGGCTCTTGGCGAACAACCATTGTCGCTGGTAAACACCAATAAGGTATTTTCGCTTATGCCGTTTTTCTTTAGGGCTTCACGAACCTGACGCAACACATCGTCGACCTGCATTACAAAATCGCCGTACATGTTTGTATTGCTTTTGCCCAAAAACTCAGTGGTAGGTAAAATTGGAGTGTGCGGCGCAGGCAAGGGCAGGTATAAAAAGAAGGGTTTCTCCGAATTACTACTTTGGGCAATATAGTTAAGTGCCTTATCGGTAACATGCTGCAATACCATGGTATGATCAAAGTCATCGGAAGTAAGCCCTTTTCTCCAAAATCCTTTTTCATCTACCGAAACCGTGAATTTGTCCGGAACCATAGTGGGCTGTCCGTTTTCGACCCAAACGTAAGGAGCCATATCCAACGATCCACAAAAGCCATAAGAATAATTGAAACCATGAGTGTCGGGCCCGTTACTTATGGAAGCTTTAAAGTCCACATTCGGAGTATTCTTGCCACTCCAATCGTTCAGCTTTTTCTCGTCGGCACTATTTATCAATTTCCAGTCCCAACCTAAATGCCATTTGCCTATAAAAGCAGTGGAATAACCTTGCTGCTTTAGCAAATCGGCTACGGTAGTACGTCCTTTTTTTATCAGGGACTTTGAATATCCGCTTAAAACACTACTTTTTAACGTTGTACGCCAATTGTATCGCCCCGTTAAAATCCCATATCGTGTTGGTGTACATACCGAAGAACTGGTATGTGCATCGGTAAACATTATCCCATTGGACGCCATAGCATCCATATTGGGCGTAGGTATTTTACTCTTGGCATTAAAACATTTCACATCGCCATAACCTAAATCATCAGCCAGTATATATACTATATTGGGATATTTCTTTTTGGCCTGTGTTGTTTCACCGCTACTATGGCTACACGACAAGGTTAATGCTAACATTGTGGCCACTATAATGGTATGTCTGAAAAAATTCAACATCGTTTGTTTTGTTATTTGTCGTTTGCTTTGCTTCTTAACATTTGGTTTTTATACCACAGTTAAAAATTTGTTGCTTTATTTTTGTTTGCCCCTTTTTTTATTTTGAATGCCACCAATAATGCCTGAAAATGTTTGAACGGTTTTATATCAACATAAACTCCCTTTTTATCTTTTTTAACTGATAATTTTGTTTTGTTCTGAATATCCTGTACCGATTCCACTGATTTACCTTTGGGGAAATATAGTTTAGATGCCACCGTGTCAAAGTCTTCAGTATTAAACAAAATAACCGACAGCTCATCGCCTTTGGGGTTGGTGTAAGCAGTTAGGTGGATTTTTTCCGATTGGTCATCAAGAAAAACAATAGATTGCTCGCGAACTTTCGCTATCATTTCTTTAGCCGCAGTTTCCAAGGGATTGGTTATCACCACACCGCCACGCGCTTTAAAATCAGCCAGGTGTTCGGTTACCTTTGCTTCTTCAAACACTGATTTTTTTGTATTTGGAAACACCAACAACTGACAATCATCCGGAATGCCTTCGCGCAGTTGGCTATCGGTAATAATACCCGTTGGTACTTGCTGTTTATATACATTTGCAAATACCGGGTGAACCAATTGTTTCTTCTTTAAGCCGTCGGGCATGCCTTCGGGATAATGTACAATGGCATTGCGCACCGGCTTTTTAGCAGCCATAGCCTGGGTAAAAACAGCCCCGTACTTAACAAGCTGTTTACCGGTACGAAAACGCTCGGATGTTGGATTGGCAAGAAATGTTTCGTGAACATCATAGTTGAACACGTGCCCAAAGGAGAGAATCCAAAGTGCCTCTTTATCTGTAACGGCCGTTTTATTGTTGCGCCAGCAATGAGCTGGTTTACCATCGGCTGCATCACGAATAAAAGTAAGCCCCAATGAATACCCCAAAGCGTCTTTACCTCCATATTTAGGTGGCAGATGGTCTTCTATTTTTGGCGAATCGGCGATGCGCCACAAATCGTGGCTTTGCCCCTCAAAACGACCACTGATTAAAATCACACATTCCGGATTGCGTTCATGTACCACACGGCGAAACTGAAGGAAGGTTTCGCGGATAATTTGCTGTCGGTTTTTGCCGTTTTTCTTACAAAAATCACAGTAACACTTATGAGGCTGATGCCCGGAATCGAAATAAAACCCATCAGCACCCATGTCTACCAATTCGAGAAGACGTGCCTGTACATGCTGGCGATACGGCGAATTAAAGCACATCATTTTACCCCGGCGAACGTAAGCTTTCCCATTTTTATCTTTACAAACCCAATCGGGATGCGCTTTAGCCATACCGTGATCTTCCATATGACGATTATATACGATGATACGCTGATCGTTTTGGTGTGCTTCATCAATAATTTCTTTGGCGATATTGCGATTTTTAGCCAAATCCAACACTTCACCAACTTTACTTGGCCACCAGGCACCTTCGTCACCAGTACGCACATGTCGGCTAAATACATCAACTCCCAGTTGGTTGAAATATTTGCCGGCATGTTTAAATTCATCGGTATCTAACCAGGCGAGTTTTACTTTATGGGATTTGGCATCCACATGGTTTGTAGGTCGTACTGCAGTAAGACGTGTATGTCCGTGTACACGGTTGGCTTTGTCGTACCACCCAGGCAATTGATAACCTTGAACTTCTGCCAGCCATTTCTCTGATTCGCTTGCACTCTCTCGTTCCGGAATTACAATAATATCGCCACGCCTGGCTTTACCAGCCTGAACCCTTGCTTTTTTGTCCTGCAAACTTATTTGCTTATCATGGGCTGGCAGGAAAACGGCATTGGGGTATTTGGCTCTGCGCCATTCTTCAAGACCTTCATACTCCTTTTTATCAATTCTACCATTGTTGTTGGCATCGAATTTTTTCATTAAAGCCTGGTCTATCTCCTTACGTTCGGCTTTTATTGTTTTAAAGGCTGTTTTTCGTTCTTTTTCGTCAAGTTTTCCGTTTTTATCTTGATCGAAACGCTCCAACATTTTTTCTTTAGCCTCTCTTTTGTAGCGCTCGGCAGGAGTATCGGCTTTTGCAGCAGCACGCTCTTTGGCATTAAGCTTGCCGTCGCCGTTTTTATCGTACTTTTTAATAAGTGCAGCTTCCTTTTGAGCTTGCTTAGATTGACCGTTTGCCGTCAAAAAAACACATGACAACGAAATGGCTATTAGAAATACTACATTCAATCGAAATCGATTGCTTTCTTGCAAAATACTTTCCATAAAATTGAATTAATTCTTTTTATTTATTAAGAAATGCTAGTGGCATTTCCTTTTTTTTATTTCTTTTTAAAGTGAATAATATTTGGTTTCAGAATTCTCACCTCTATGCTATAATCTATTTCAGAGGTAAATTTGAAAACATCCAATATTTGACTTATTGGTTTATTTCGAAGAATGGTCCCTGTGTATTTAATATTCTTAATAGAAACATCATCAAAAACAATTTCCACATTGTACAAACGCTCTAATTTTAGAGCTATATCCGCAAGCGTTTCATCTTTATAATTATAAATCCCATTTTTCCAAGAAGAATAAAAACTAGAATCAATGCTATTAATATTAAATAAACCTGATTGTATGTTGTAAGAAACTCTTTGGTTAGGTATCAATTTTACCAACATTTGTCCGTTGTGATTTTTAATGTTGACCTCCCCTTCCACAAGTGTTACATTAACATTTTTGGTATTGCTAAAAGCCTCCATATTAAACGTTGTACCCAATACCTCTACCGTTAATTTTGGGGTAACAACATGAAAGGGCTTTTCAGGGTTATGGTCTACCTCAAATAGTGCCTCACCTATTAACTGTACATTTCTTGTATCATGATTAAACGATGATGGATAAACCAACTGACTTCCAGAATTTAACCAAACATGAGTCTTGTCGGGCAATATTATCTCCGCACTTTCTCCACAAGGAACAATCACCTTGTTATAAGCCAATTGCGAATCTTTTCCAAAATCGTTTAAAAACATTGCAGTCCCACCTGAAAGAAAACTCAAAATTAGTATAGCCGCATATTTCAATGCTGCCGGATTCCATTTTAGCGTTCTCCCCTTTTTTGGCTTTTCAGAATCTTTTAGAGCATTAGCATACGAATCGTAATTGGCAAAATCGGTATAGGCCCATAAATTCTTAATGTTGTTAAACTCCTTTTGATTTTCTTCGGAACTTTCAATCCAATCGACAATATCTTCGATTTCCGATATATCAGAGATTTTATTTAAGGCATATTTATGTAGTTTTTCCTTATCCATCAACTTGCTTATATAAATGTAATGTCAGTTATAAAAAAGATCAGTAAATACGGGGTTTCCTATATTCGTTTATCAATCTTTCTAATCGCTTACATTTAATAAGTACGGTGAAAAAGCAAATACCCTACATTAATTTATGCTTTTGTGAAAAAAAGTGAATTTCATTGCAAAAAAAGGACACAAACAACTGTATACATACCATTTACAAGCACACCTTTACATACAACACCTTACGGTGAAGTAATATGATCTTTCGGCTATTTTATGGTATTCTTAACTCAAAAGTTCATGAAAGTAATCCCGATAGGGTAAATTTTTAATGTAAAAAATACAATACGAGAGGCAAATAGGGCTTCAAAGAGCTTTTAAATATTTTTAAGGTCCTACTCATATTGGCTTCTACGGTCTTTATAGATATCCCAAGTTCCTCAGAAATTTCACGGTTCTTTTTATTTTCGAACCTGCTCATTTCAAAAATACGCCGGGCTTTGGGAGAAAGAGACACAAGAGTGCTGTCTATTATTTTTTTTATTTCACCAAATATTAACGGAGAAGTATCTAATTCATTCAAAGCAGCTCTCACAATATCTAACTGTCTGTTTTTTAGTACATCGGAATGTTTTTGAACTACTTTAATGTGATCAATTTTTTTTAAACATTGATTTTTAGTAATTGAAAATAACCAAGACGACAAATTATTCACTTTTAGTAGTTCGACATGCTTTTCCCAAACATGCCCAAAAACATCCTGAACGACATCTTTTGCTGATTCTTCATTATTAAGGTAGTGTAAAGCAAAACGAAAAAGTCGTTCATAATAAACGTTAAAAAGCATTCCAAAAGAGATTTTATCTCCTTCCGACAATCTTCTAATTATCTCCTTCTCGTTAATTTTTTCCAAAACTTAAGTAACTTGGTATTTAGTTCCCACACACAAATATAAATATTAACTTACTTAAACAAAATAATGCAATTGTCTTTTTGTAACCTACACTTTCATTATCAGAAAGCGTTGAACAACGCTAAGGTTGCAATAAAATTCAAAGTAAAAGTCAATAAAACAACACGGCTTATACTGTTTTTCTTACAAATTTTCACATAGATCAATAGGTATTTAAAATCAATAATAAACGTAATGATTTATAAAAATCAAAATATTGAACAATTTTAAATACTAAATACTTAGTATCATAAATGAGCATGTTGAAGCAATATTTAACGAAAATTTTCAAAGAAATACCAATTATTAATTTTCATAAGTAAGTTGTAAACTTGTTCACAAAAACATTATTTTCAAAGGAATTCATGAACTCACTTCGTTTGTTACACTTCCAATGCCTAATACCGATTGTGAAAATATATGAGCCACTGTTTCGCAAACTTGCACTGCCTAACATCTTCTACATCGGCATTATACCAAAATGTTCCGAAATCTACTCTCTCTATTATAGATAAATAGCATAATAATAGTTCATTAGTTTTTAGTCATTGATCATTAGTTTGGCTAGCAAGGCACTCAAGAACAACGTGTTATAAAACCACACATTAAATACATAAATCCCTATAAGCCTGATAGTTAAAAACCATTAACAAAGTATTGTATAAGAAAGGCTTTGAAAAATCTTCTTAACAAATGAAAGAAACTGTCTCAAATGAAATTTTTGAGAACCTTTTATATATAACAAAATATTCAATTCTCATGACACTATAAATCATTTTGAGACAGCTTTCTCTGTTGGTAAAATCAATAATAATTTACACATTTAATACTGATTTCTCTTTAAATCTAATCACTTATGCCTTAACTACAAACATATTGAATTATAATGATGCTTGATAAATTGCAACTGCATTTTCAAATGTTACTTCTTTTGGATTTCCTCCAGTACAAACATCAGCCAGAGCATTCTTTGCCATCAACTCAAAATCTTCAGGTTTTGCTCCCAGCTCCTTAATTCCAGAAGGTATGCCAACATCTTTTGATAATTGAGAAATAGCATCTAAAGCTGCTTCGGCTGCTTCTTGCGTGTTCATAGCTGAAGTATCAACTCCCATGGCTTCTGCAATTTTGGCAAACTTCTCAGGACAAGCTGATAAGTTAAAACGCTCTACATGTGGAAGTAATACTGCATTAGCTACACCATGTGGTGTATTGTATAACCCGCCTAACTGATGAGCCGCTGAATGAACAAATCCTAATCCGCAATTAGAAAATGCCTGGCCAGCTATAAACTGCGCCCAAGCCATTTTGCTTCGTGCCTCAAGGTTGTTGCCATCATTAACAGTATCGCGTAAACTTTCGCTAATTAGTTGAATTGCATATATTGCCATGTGATCTGACCAATGGAATGCTCCAGCAGTAACATAAGCTTCAACTGCATGCGTAAGTGCATCCATACCTGTTGCTGCTGTTAATGGTGCTGGTTTATTAAGCATCAATTCAGGGTCGTTAACTGCAATAGAAACCAAACAATTTTTGTCTACCATTACCATCTTAACCTTGCGCTCTTCATCGGTAATCACATAGTTAATAGTTACTTCGCTAGCAGTTCCGGCTGTAGTATTAATTGCTGCAATTGGAGTTGATTTTTTCTTTGAAATATGAATTCCTTCATAATCTTTGATATCACCTCCGTTAGTAGCTAAAATACCAATTGCTTTACCACAATCTTGTGGCGATCCTCCGCCAATAGTTAAAATAAAATCACACTTATTTTCTTTTAGGATTTCCAAACCGGCATTTACATTTGCACAAGTAGGATTTGGTTGAACATCGTCAAAAATAACGTAAGCAATAGATTGTGCTTCCATCAAATCTGTCACTTTCTTAACAACTCCTAATTCGTTCAAAATTTTATCGGTAACCACTAACACTTTGTTGCAGTCAAGATCTTTTATTTCATCAACCAAGTCGCTAATCACTCCTGGTCCAACCAAACTTAATGGGGGAAGGTAAATTCTTCTTTTTTCTAACATGATATTTATATAGATAAAATGAAAATTCTTAGATAAATGTTTCCAATTCTTTTAACTCCTCATCAGTTAAACCAACTGGCTCAAAACCTGCATTCCATGCAGTTAATAATAGTTTTGCACCTTTATTGGCCACATCTAAATAGTCGAAAGCAATTTCGGCATTTTCGCCTGTTGCCAAAGCTCCATGCTTTTCCCAAAGAACTACATCCCGATTCTTTAATCCTTCAATGGTTACATCGGCTAAGGCTTCTGTTCCCGACAAAGCATAGGCTGTGCAGTCAACTCCTTTTGGAACAAACACACGAATTTCAGGACACATTTTCCACAAGGCATAATTGAACTTCTCCTCATCCTGGAACAATTCATGATGACTCATTACGATTAACTCGATTGGATGAGTATGAACAATAGTTTTGTGGCTTGGCTTGTTCTCTGCATTAAACAAGTGAATCTTCACATGCGAAATCAACTCTGAAGTTGGTCGAAAGTTTTCTTTTGTTCCTCCCCAAACTATTGAGTATGAATTAGCCTGATCGTTAATAGCAATAATACAAGCAACTTCTTCTATACGATTTCTTAAATGCCTTAAATGACAACCTGTTCCAGTAACAAAAATCACTAATCCAGCTGCTTCTTTTGGAAAATCAAAAGCAATTTCTTTATCAGGATTTGATAATTTCTCTCCTTTAAAATGTTGAGTTAAATTAATAGAAATATTTCCTGCATTTCTCTCTGCCCATTCTCTCTCCCACAAATATTCTGCTATCTCAGATACTTTTGCTATTTCCTTTTCAACCTTAATCGGTAAATTATTCATGATATAAATATTTTTTTATTTGTTTAAATGAATTTTAAGCAACATGTTTTTGCGTTCTATATCCATAAGTGGCAATTACAATAAAACACACCAATGGTAAAACAAACGAAAAGTTAACTGCCGGTAGAAATCCAACTCGTCCCAAATCAATAATTGAACCTTGCAATGGAGGCATTAAAGCACCTCCAACAATTGCCATAACAAGCCCTGCTGCACCTAGTGTTGCATCTTCTCCGATTCCTTCTAAAGCAATGCCATAAATGGTTGGAAACATTAAAGACATAAAGGCTGAAGTAGCTACCAAACAATACAAGCCAAACATTCCCTCAATAAAAATGGCACCTGTGATTGTAATGATACCTCCAAATGCAAATAGCATTAACAATTTACGAGAGTTTACATACTTCATTAGAAATGTACTTATAAAACGGCTGCATAGAAAGATTCCCATGGCAACAATATTGTACATTTGAGCTGTTGCTTTATCAATTCCCAAATTATCGGCATACTGAATGATAAATGTCCAACACATAATTTGAGCTGCTACATAAAACACTTGTGCAACTACACCTTCGCGATAAATTTTATTTTGAAGCAATCTCTTAAATGATTCAATAGGACGAATTTGATTTGCATGGCCAGTTTGAGGCATTTTTACCAATGCAATTACCACAAACATCATAATTACTATTAATCCTAAAATCACATACGGGTCGCGAATGATCATTAAGTCGTTCGTTCTAATAGTTGCTTTTGTAGCTTCATCAAGCGAAGAGAAAATCAATTCGCCGGCAGCATTTCTTTGCTTATCAGATTCTAAAGCCGCCAACACAATTCTTGAAGCCACAAACATTCCAAGCAACGATCCCATTGGGTTAAAAGCCTGTGCAAGATTTAATCTTCGCGTTGAGGTTTCTTCACTCCCAAGTGATAGAATGAACGGATTTGATGTTGTTTCCAAAAAAGCTAGTCCAAAAGTTAGAATGTATAAGGATATCAGGAAAAATCCGAAAGCCTGATATTGAGCCGCTGGCCAAAACAATAAAGCTCCAGTGGCATAAAGTGCCAAACCTAATAGAATCCCTTTTTTATAACTGAACTTTTGAACGAATAAGGCTGCAGGAATTGCCATTGTGGCGTATCCTCCATAAAAAGCGAACTGCACAAGAGAAGCTTTTGCATTGGAAATTTCCATTACCGTTTTAAAGGCTGCCACCATCGGATTCGTAATATCATTCGCAAATCCCCACAAAGCAAAAAGGCTTGTGATTAAGATAAATGGAATGAGATATTGTTTTTCTACAACTTTAGCTTTACTACTCACAATAAATAGTTTTAGAAGTTTCTATTGAGATTATCTGTTCTGAAATTTGATATTTCTATTTTTTTAACTTGATGTATTTATTATACAACTGATCGTAAACCTGCCTGTTGCCAGATGGATTTATTACCTGCGGATTATATGAAATTCTCTGACGTGCAACATTTGCAGATTTATATACACCTGCTCCAGCAAAAACAAACATTGAAGCTCCCAATACGGTAGTTTCTTTTTGATCAATTAACTGAATTGGCACATTACAAACATCAGCCCTTAGCTGATTCCACAATCTGTTTTTTGAACCGCCGCCAACGCAAATAATTCGCTCTGTCTTAAAATCTCCAGCAGTTTCGAGAGCTACTAAACCTTCTCTAAGCCTGAATGCAAGGCTCTCAAGAAATGCTCTGTACAATTGACTTCTGCTAGTACTTATAGTTAGGCCTGTAATTGTACCACTATTAATACTTGATCCATCATCATAAAAAGCCGGATCAACCATTACACCTTTTGCTCCAGGCATTTCCAACTCAGCTTCTTTAATCATGGTATCATAAAGTGCATCGCCATTTAATTCCGGATAAAAGTTTTTAGAAAACCATTCCATTACACCCGAGCTTAACCAATTTTGTCCGATATTATAAACGCCCGAAATTGAGTCTAACTCAGTAGTTAAATTATTTTCCAACTCTTTGGAGGAAGCAGAAAATGAAGCACTTCTTGACATTAATATTTCCCAAGTACCTGAACTAAGCACAGGTTGATTCAGTTGAGCTCCGGAACCAAAAATAGCAAATTGAGTATCATGTCCAGTCACAAAAGTCGGAACTCTTTCCGGAATACCTGTTAAATCGCAGGCCTCACAAGTTACTTCACCAATTTTTTCACCTGACTCAGCAATATCTCCAAATATTCTCTTATCAATTCCCAATGCTCCTGCAATCTTATCAGAAAAAGTTCTTTTCCCAAGATCAGCCATCATTGCAGTTCCCATCATTGTGGCATCATTTTGCATTGCTCCTGAAAGCTTATGAATAATGAGTGATGGGATGAATAAGAACCGGTATGATGATTCAATTACCTCTGGTTTGTTTTCCTTAAACCATATCATTTTATTGATTGTGTTAAAGGCATAAGGATAAACACCACTAATTTTATAAAGTTCTTCTAATGAAAGATATTTGTTAATATTATTCATTATTGGAGCTGTTCGCTGACATTGCCAGGAAATAACGGGATATAGTAATTCTCCTTTTTCATCAACAAATGCTCCATCTACACCAAAGGTTGTCACCGTAGTTCCAACAATTCGATTAGTATCTATTTGGGAAGTAACAATTCTAGAAGACTCACATAACTTATTCCATAATTTATCTAAATCCCAAATTCTTCCCCCAGAATAATTAGGATCTTCATCAGTTTCATTTGACATGGAATGAGAAGCCAAAATTGATCCGCGCTTATCCATGGCAATTACCCTTACATTGGTTGCCCCACAATCGAATACTAAAGCTATGTCTTTTTCCTGCATATTTTAAAGCTTATAACAGACTTTCTTAAAGCATAACTCCTTAAAAAAATCTTGTATTGATAATCCGAATATTAGCTTACTTAATTCCGTAAAGTGGACCATAAGCAGCACATGCTCTATAATCCGAACCTTCTTTGTCTTCACCAAAAGCGGACCATGCACTTGGACGGAACACTTTTTCATCATCAACATTATGCATGTTTACAGGAATGCGTAACATAGAAGCCAAAGTGATCAAGTCAGCACCAATATGACCATAACTAATTGCTCCATGGTTCGCTCCCCAATTTGCCATTACTGCGTAAACATCTTTAAATGCTCTTTCGCCATTAGTTCTTGGTACAAACCAAGTTGTAGGCCAGGTTGGATTGGTTCTCTTATCTAAAACAGTATGAATTTCATCTGGTAATTCAACAGTCCACCCTTCTGCAATTTGAAGAACAGGTCCCATTCCTTTTACCATATTTACACGGCACATTGTAACTGGCATTTCACCTTCTGTTTTAAATTGTGAAGAATATCCTCCTCCTCGGAAATAGCCACGTTCTGCTTGTGGCCACTTTGTATTATCTAAACATTTTTGAGCTTCTTCTTTCGTAATTTCCCAAAATGGCTTCATTGTCGGCTTTCCTTCTGCATCTCTTTGTTGAGCAGTAGCATCCAAAGTTGTAGAACCTGAATTAATCAAGTGAATAATTCCATTCTTAGCTAAACCAGTTAAATCTTTTCCTGTAACTCGTTTCACTGCATCCGGACTCCAATATGTTCTTACATCTGAGAAAATTTGTGATGTATTGGTTAACAAGTGTCCAAATAACATTGAAACACTATTTAAACTATCGTTCTCTGTTGCAAACACAAAAGCCTGACGAATTCCGTTCCAGTCAAATGATGAATTTAAAATCGCCTCGGTAAAATCGGCATTAGGTTGGTAATCGGTCCACTGACGCTGCCCCTGGAATCCTCCTAAAATTGCATTTCTCCCTAATCCTTCTTCTCTATATCCTTTATCAACAAGCTTTTTATTACCGATCATCATATCGCGGCAGATCAAAGTCATTTTAACAACAGTTTCCCATTCTGCCTTCTTTCTTTCTGCTGTTGCTTGTTTTTCTGACGCATTTGGATCTTCCCCCTCTTTGCAATTCTCTTTTGTCCATGCTAAAGCTTTCTCGTATTCTTCCTCATCGTAAATTCCTTCGCCAATGCGACGTAAAATTTCTACAGAATCAACAAACTCAGTACGAATACCTAAATAATCCTGAAAGAAATTTGAATCTACCATAGACCCTGCAATTCCCATTGAACTGTATCCAATCGACAAGTATGATTTTCCATTCATTTGAGCAACTGCAAGCGCAGACTTCACAAAACGCAATAATTTTTCCTGAACATCAGCAGGAATAGTTGTGTCGCCAGCATCTTGTACATCGCGACCATAGATACCAAATGTTGGTAATCCTTTTTGTGTATATCCTGCCAAAGCAGCTGCTAAATAAACTGCTCCCGGACGCTCTGTTCCGTTAAATCCCCAAACTGCTTTTGGCATTAATGGATCTGTATCCATAACCTCAGTACCATAACACCAACAAGGTGTAACCGTTAGAGAAACTCCAACACCTTCCTTTTTAAATTTATCGGCACACATGGCAGCTTCTGCAACTCCACCAATACAGGTATCAGCAATAACACATTCTACATCTTCTCCACTTGGGAATTTTAAATTTTCTTCAAGAAATCTTGCAGCAGCCTTTGCAAGTTCCATCACTTGATTATCAAGCGATTCTCTTACTCCATTTTCTCTTCCATCGATTACGGGCCTAATTCCTACCTTAGGTAAATCACCAATTAATCTATTAGCCATTTCTATATTTTTTCACTTGTGATTGTTAATATTATTCTTCGATACAAAATTGCATGCAACTAAGCATTTATGAAATGTTTAGTTTTTGTAAATTTGTATCTGTTTTAAACATGTCTCAAATGGTAGTATTAAAAAAAGTACCCGATAAAGGTGATCCTTCGGATATATTACAGATCTTTCCCAGGTATAATCTACAACTACATTGTTGCAGGTATTGGTGGTTGCAAAATTGGGAATTTAAAGAGTTGTCGTTTCCTTTTTGGAGAATCTATCACAATAGTTATCAGGGAGCTGTGATATTATACAATGGTGCGGAATATGCCTTAACCCCTGATAAAATTGTATTGATTGCCCCTAATACATCGTATGCTACACGCATGTTCGACAACAAAATTCCTGAAATTGGATATTCTTTGAAGGGTGGAAGAGTAAGCTCTTCATTTAGTTCCAAACAGGTTATCGAAGAACAATACGTACTACATTTATTTATCCATTTTAATATTGGAATGCCATATGATAATGTTTCTTCTGGTGTTTTTATTTTCGACTTAACTGATCATATATTGGAGAAATTACAAATTATTAAAAGACACTTGAATTACGAACCTACTCATTTTAGTTTTCACACAAGCTTGGCAATTCAGTCTTTAATTGGCAATCTGTTATCTGACTTACCTGAAGAAAAATGGAATTTAATTACCAAAGATTATCGAACATTAGAGGTTTTAAACTATATAGAGGCAAATATTGATAAGGAACTAGGCAATACCATCCTGGCAGGTAAAGCAAAATTAGCCACAAACGCTTTTACTCGCCTCTTTACTGAAGAAATAGGAGTTTCACCTCAAAAATATGTAAAAAAAAAGAGGATAGATAAAGCATGTATATTTCTTCATCATTCTAACTTATCGATAGATGAAATAGCAATACAAACAGGCTTTGCTGACAGGTATCACTTTTCGAGAATTTTTAAGAAAATAACAGGAACATCACCAGCCAAGTACAAAAAGGTATTTGGGATGAAATAAAACCAGATTATGCCTTAGAATTTCATAGTGAGAGTTGAAAAAAGAATCGATAAAACACAAAACAGCACCCTTATGGTGAAGTTTTATCTCGATTAAACTGTTTAAAATTTATCCCTCAGCTTTTTTATATGAAGAAATCAAGTATAGCTTCATTAAATTCTATTTAAATAAAGCTACTATGACCTAAGGAGAGGGCTTCGCTGTACACATAAAAATTTGCCTTGTTATGCTTCATTTTATTCACAAAATCATTTTAAAAAAAGGCATTCATGAACTCATTTTGTTTGGTTCATCGATAGAAAACGCTAAAAACAAATTTAAACTGTTGTTAATGATTTTAGCGTTAAGTTCACACTCTTACCAGAAATGGTATCATAAGTTAACAAACTGTTTAAGTTTTATCCTTTGGTTTATTTTGACGATTTAAGTACTCAGATAATATTAAAAACTATAACTCCTCAACATAAATTGATCCAACGGTAAAATTACCCAAAACACGTGTGCCATCGGTGCTATTTTTGATATTACCATACAAATTTACAGGCGGAGTAGAAAACATAGGGCCAGGGCCTCCTCCATTATCCTGATTGGACGAATTATTGTCGTTGTCTTCTTTTTGCTTCCACCTGTTCAAATGAAATTGGTAAGACGAATAATTAATGTTCGACAAAGATACTTTCAGAGTTTCCTCATCGCCATTAGGTTTGTAAAATATATCCAAATCCACAGTGGCGCTGGTATTCCCGTCGAAAATAACATCGTCGGATACGGCAAAGGTTTTACTAAACAACTTGCCTTTGTTTATAAACTCTGACTCCAGCAAGTAATAATTGTGTTCGGTTCCAGGATCGGCAAAAGATACCTTTACCTGGTAAAAAGATTCATAATCAACTGTTGCTATTGGCACAGCCTTTTTCATTTGCTCTTCTGCCGATACGAATTTATTGCCATCACTAAGGGTAACCTCTATCCAATAGCTGGTGCCTGTAGTTCCCGCTATGGATTGAACCGATGTGTAAATGCCCTTATCTACGGTAAAATCATCTGTAAGTATAACCTGTTTTTCATCTCCTTCACGGGCAAACAGGGATACCCTGGCATCGTTCACTGGCAACGATTTTTCTTTTGAATTAACCGGAACCGACTGAGTGATAGATATGGAAATAGGTTTTTCGATATTGGACATGGAACCAAAAACAACATATTCTGGTTCGTGAGTCACATCAACACTTATTTCTTTGGTGCAGGACAACAGGGAAAAGAAAGCCATCAGGCCTATAGTATTCAATAGTGTTTTCATGATTTAGAATTTAAAATTATAGGTTACAAATGGTACTTGCGAACCAATTACAGAAAACTGGAAAGTACGCAACTTGCTATCCCTAACAGATGAATAGGTTGAAAAAGGATTATCGTGTCCATAAAGATTATAAATACCAAATACCCAGCTCCCCTTCCACTTGCGCGAAGTATTCGTTTTGGGTTCGTAAGTAAGAGATACATCGAGCCTGTGAGTGTCGCCTAAACGGAACTTATTCCGATCCGAATAAGTAAAATATTCATCCTCTCCTACCACAAATTTCCCAGTTACATGAGTCGTGGGACGCCCGGTTTGGTAGGTGAAAAACATTCCGGCTTTCCATTTTTTGCTTAGCTGATAATTAGCTGTTAAGTTAAACATGTGCGGCCTGTCGAAATTAGAAGGGTAATAGTTACCGTTATTTATATTGTCCTCGGCAAACTTACTGGTGGTACGCCTTTTGGTTACCGAATAAGTATAGTTGGTATTTCCCGTAAATTTTCCTTTATTCTTGTACAAACCTAATTCCACACCATATGAATAGCCTTTAGCGGTTAGCAATTGAGTTTCCAAAGTTTCGTTAAGGAACAAGTCGGCCCCATTTTTATATTCAAGCATGTTGTTTAGGCGTTTGTAATACGTTTCTACCGAAAAATTATAATTGCCTCTTTGCGTATCGTAGGCATATCCCAATGCAACCTGATTAACTTCCAGAGGTTTTATGTGATAACCTGCAGGTTTCCATACGTCGAAAGGAAGCGTTGCATTGGTATTGGATACCAGGTGCATATACTGAAAGTTTCGATTGTAGCCGAGTTTAAGCACTTTTCGATCAGACAGGTTATACTTTACAGCCAATCGAGGTTCAAAATTGTGGTAAGTTTTAATAATTTCGAATGAGTCGTAATGTCTGGTTCCGGTAACACTGCCTTCGGTTTTAGCCTGGCCGGGTGCATACATGGTAATTTCCTGCTCGCCCATATTGGCAAACCAAGTGTAGCGCAATCCTGCATTTACCGACCATCGGTTCCACTTTTTGTCGAGCGAAAGATAAGGTGCTATTTCCAAACCTTTTTCAATATCGAACTTCAAACGGTTCACACCTTCATCATCACTGGATATTTTCGATGGCATAAAACGATACAGGGTGCTGTTACTTCCAAAACGGATTTTCGTGTCGGCGTTTTGGTACAGGGTAAAGTCCGATTTTACAATCCAGTTCTCAATGGTAGATTCCCAATTAAAATTGCCAAATAAATTTGCCGATGGCCCTGTGCTGTTTTCAGACGATAACTTGTAGTTGTATCGACTGTAAATACCCGAAAGATTCATAAAAAGTTTCTCCGAAAATATATGGTTCCATCTTAATGTAGCTGTAGCATTTTTCCACTGGAAATCGACCTGCTCATCTTTTCTGCTGTCAAAATCGTCCTCGAACTTTAGTTTAAGTACATCGGCTCCAAAATATCCCGATGCATACAAACGGTTGTTTGCATTAATGTTCCAGGAGAGTTTCGCATTTAAATCATAAAAATAGACTTTATTGTTCTTTAGGGATTCGAACATGGGAAACGCCAGATCGAAATAAGAACGACGTCCGGAAACCAGGAAATTGACCTTGTCTTTTTTTATAGGTCCTTCGAAAGTAAACCTGGAAAAAAGCAAGCCA